>NZ_JAMXXO010000006.1:0-121986 GCF_024129115.1 Acinetobacter lwoffii | reverse complement strand
ATAGACGGAAACGATTTGGTCTAAGAATGAATTTAATTGTTGGAATGGTGAATTGGATGCTCTTGAATTAACTTTCGCAAGAGATCTATTGGTGCATTATAATTATTTTGAATAGTTGTACTGGGTTTCATTATTGGGTCAATATCATCCATTTGTAGAGTACCTTTCTGAAGTCTATATGTTTTAGTTTGCTTAAGTAGATTTAATATATCTGAAATTTGGTCAATATCGGCACAGATATATTTACAAATGTTGATCATTTCAAGGATAGACCATTCATAAAATTCAAGTTCATGGATTCTTTTTTCAACTGCTTTATATGCACTTTCACAAATATTTTTATGGTATTCGAGATTTACAGATAAATGATCTATTAACTTTTTTAGCGTCGGTGTATTGGGTGGGTAAGTTGAGTCGAATATAATACTGTTTAAAGAAATAACAGTATCGCGACCTTTACTATATATTTTTGAGATTAAAAAATTATCTTCTGGATTTAATTCTTTAATACATTCATAAAAATGTTCTATGGACTTATGATGGATAAATTGTTCTTCATATTCCTTCATATTTTGACGTTTCATTTTTATAATTTCAATTTGTTGGTCAATATCAATAATTTCATTTGTAATAGTATAAGACATAGTAAAAAAACCCCGCATTAAGCGAGGTTTTTATAACACGAAATCAATTGATTAGCGAATAAATCAACCAATCAATTTCTTCATCAATTCATTCACTTGAGCAGGGTTGGCTTTACCCTTAGACGCTTTCATCACTTGACCAACCAGACCGTTGAAAGCTTTTTCTTTACCAGATTTATACTCTTCCACCATCTTCTCGTTGGCAGCAAGAACTTCCTTAATAATTGCTTCAATCGCGCCTGTATCAGTTTCCTGTTTCAAGCCTTTTTCCGCAATAATTTCGTCTGCAGTTTTGCCTTCTTCCCACATAAAGCCGAACACTTGTTTCGCAATCTTACCGCTAATGGTGTTGTCGACAATACGTGCAATCATGCCACCCAGTTTCTCAGCAGAAACAGGAGAATCAGCAAGGTCTAGGCCAGCTTTGTTTAGAGCACCTGAGAATTCACCCATTACCCAGTTTGCCGCAATCTTACCTTGTGCAGCACCACCAGCAGCTTTAACGACTTCCTCATAAAATTCAGACATTTCACGAGTAAGTGTAAGCACGTGCGCATCGTACTCAGTCACGCCAAAGTCCGCCACGAAACGCGCACGACGTGCAGCAGGCAACTCAGGCATGGTTGCTTTAATTGCTTCGATTTGCTCATCAGCAATCACCACAGGCAACAAGTCAGGGTCAGGGAAGTAGCGGTAATCGTTCGCTTCTTCTTTAGAACGCATTGAACGGGTTTCCATCTTCACAGGGTCGAAAAGACGAGTTTCCTGATCAATGGTGCCGTCCCAGTCCAGAATTTCCATTTGACGTTCAATTTCAACATTGATCGCCTGTTCAATGAAACGGAATGAATTCAGGTTTTTTAATTCACAACGTGTACCGAAGGGTTGACCCGGACGACGTAAAGACACGTTACAGTCACAACGGAATGAACCTTCCGCCATGTTACCGTCAGAAATACCTAACCAGCGTACCAGCGTGTGAATTGCCTTGATATAAGCAACCGCTTCTTCAACCGAACGCATATCTGGTTCAGAAACGATTTCAAGCAGCGGCGTACCGGCACGGTTCAAGTCGATACCAGACATGCCTTCGAACTGGTCATGAATCGATTTACCTGCATCTTCTTCGAGATGCGCACGGGTTACGCCAATGCGTTTAACCGTGCCATCTTCAAGCTGGATGTCGATATGACCCAAGCCCACAATCGGGTTGTCCATCTGGCTGATCTGATAGCCTTTTGGAGAGTCCGGATAGAAGTAGTTTTTACGCGCAAATACAGACGCCTGATCGATGTAAGCATCGATGCCCAAACCAAAGCGAATCGCAAGATCAACCACTTCTTTGTTTAATACCGGTAATACGCCCGGCATAGCCAAATCAACCAGGCTGGCTTGCGTGTTTGGATCATTACCGAAAACAGTCGATGAACCTGAAAAAATTTTGGTATTGGTGGCAAGCTGAGTGTGAATCTCGATACCAATAACGACTTCCCAACCATCAATCAGGTTGGATTTTGGTTTAGCCGATTTTTGAGCTTGAGCCATTATGCGTTCTCCTCAGCAATTGCAGCGCGTTTTGTATGCCAATCGGTGGCCTGTTGATACTGGTGTACCACAGACAACAATTGAGATTCTGACCAGTAATTACCAATCAGCTGTAAGCCAACTGGCAAGTTATTTTGGTCAAAACCGACAGGCGCGTTAATCGCAGGAAGACCTGCCAGATTTACCGCAAGCGTATAAATATCGCCCAGGTACATTTCAACTGGCGTTAAATCTGCACCAATTTTATAGGCAGTCGTTGGCGCAGAAGGTGCTGCAATGACATCGACCGATTCAAATGCTTTAAGGAAATCTTGCTGGATCAGGCGACGTACTTTCTGTGCTTTTACATAGTAAGCATCGTAATAACCTGCAGACAGGGCATACGTACCAATCAGGATACGGCGTTGCACTTCTGCACCAAAACCTTCTGAACGTGAACGCTTGTACAGGTCCATCAGGTCCACAGGATTTTCTGCGCGATAGCCATAACGTACGCCATCAAAACGTGATAGGTTCGAAGAAGCTTCGGCAGGTGCGATCAGGTAATAAGTCGGAACATAGCTTTCAGTCATGTTGAGGTCGATCTCAACAAGCGTAGCGCCCATTTCTTCTAACTTTTTAAGTGATTCTTCGACACGTGCTTTAACATCTTCAGCTAGGCCAGCAACATTAAAATACTGTTTTGGAATACCAATGCGTAAACCTTTTACTGAGGTAGCGTTCAGGTTCGCGACATAGTTATCTACCACTTGATCCATTGAAGTTGAATCTTTGGCATCATGACCGGCCATGACATTCATCAGGTAAGCACAGTCTTCTGCAGAACGTGCCATTGGACCACCTTGGTCTAGTGATGATGCATAGGCAATCATACCGAAGCGCGATACAAGACCGTAAGTCGGTTTAAGACCGGTCAGACCACAGAATGACGCAGGTTGACGAATAGAACCACCGGTGTCAGTACCAGTTGCAAATGGTGCCAAATCCGCTGCCACAGCTGCTGCAGAACCGCCTGAAGAACCACCAGGGACATGGCCCAGGTTCCAAGGGTTGGCAGTTGCGCCGTAATATGAGTTCTCAGAGGTCGAACCCATCGCGAATTCGTCCATGTTCACTTTACCCAAAGTGACCAGGCCCGCAGCTTTACCTTTCGCTACAACGGTTGCGTCGTAAGGAGAGATAAAATTGTCCAGCATTTTTGAACCGGCAGTGGTTTTAATGCCTTGGGTACAGAAAATATCTTTGTGGGCAACTGGTACACCAGTCAGGGCAGAGGCATTGCCAGCTTTGATTGCAGCATCGGCAGCATCAGCTTGAGCCAATGCCTGTTCAGCAGTCACGGTCACATAAGCCTTGACCTGTACATCAATTTTTTCGATGCGTTTTAAATAGTGTTGAGTCAATTCGCGGGATGAAAATTGAGCATTTGCCAAACCTTCAGTCAGTTCACGAATGGATAAGCGGTGTAAATCTGTCATGAGAAATAATTCTTTACGTTTAATTTAATAAAAAGAATGAACTGGGTAATAATTACTCAATTACGCGTGGGACGAGATACAAACCGTCCTGTACAGCAGGTGCAACTGCTTGGTATTCCTCACGATGATTGCTTTCCGACACGACATCTTCACGTAAAGGCTGTGGGTGGTCGAAAGGGCTTTTCAGTGGTTCAACACCGTCGGTATTGATGCCTTTCAGGGTTTCCATCATGCCTAAAATTTTATTTAAACTTTGAGCATATTCAGCAGATTGCGTATCATTGAGAGATAACCTTGCAAGGTTGGCAATAGCTGAAACTGTTTCTGCACTTAAATCTGCAGAATGCTGTGCATCCGATGTAGACATAATATTACCTAATCAGTATTAAAAAAATTCAAATTATCATGCGTTATGATAAGCGATTGACTTGTCCAAATCATCACATTTAGTTAAAGTGGCGACCTTGCGTCCATATAAAGTTTAACTGAGAACGTCCCCGTGATTCTAAAACGACTAATAGGCTTGTTTTCGCCCGATCTTGCCATTGATTTAGGTACAGCAAATACACTTATTTATGCGCCAGGACGAGGCATTATATTAAATGAACCAACGGTTGTAGCCATCCGTCATAGTGGTTCACATAAAATTGTTGCGGCAGTCGGTCTTGAAGCGAAGCAAATGCTAGGTCGTACCCCAGCCAATATCTCAGCGATCCGTCCGATGAAAGATGGTGTGATTGCGGATTTTGAAGTCACTGAGACCATGCTGAATCAGTTTATTCGCAAAGTACATGAAAACCGTTTATTTACTCCGGCACCGCGTGTCGTTGTCTGTGTACCATGTAAATCAACCCTTGTTGAGCGCCGTGCCATTCGTGAAGCCGTGTTTAATGCGGGCGCACGTGATGTACGTTTAATCGAAGAGCCGATGGCAGCAGCGATTGGTGCAGGTATGCCAGTTGAGCAGGCTTGTGGTTCGATGGTGGTCGATGTGGGCGGTGGTACTACTGAAATTGCGATTATCTCGCTGCAGGGTTGTGTTTATGCCGATTCTTTACGTATTGGCGGTGATGTCTTTGATGAGCAGATCATTAACTATGTGCGTAAAGCGCATGGCTGTGTGATCGGCGAAACCACGGCTGAAGTAATCAAAAAAGAAGTGGGTATGGCGTTGCCAGATGAAGGTGCTAAACCGCTTGAAATTGAAGTTCGTGGCCGTAACCTCGCAGAAGGTGTGCCTCGCGCAATCGTGGTTAATTCTGACGAAGTCACCCAAGCGATTTCTGATCCATTACAAAACATCGTGTCTGCGGTGAAATCTGCTTTAGAACATACCCCTCCTGAGCTTTCTTCGGACATCGCTGAACGTGGTATCGTGTTAACTGGTGGTGGTGCATTACTGCGTAACCTGGACAAGCTGCTTGCCAAAGAAACTGGCCTGCCGGTGGTGGTGGCAGAAGATCCACTATCATGCGTGACACGTGGTGGCGGCAAGGTACTCGAATTTTTCGACAACCCAAATCATGACATGTTATTCGTAGGCTAAGAAAAGGATCCGGCGGGTGCAAGCACATCTGTTTTCTCGACAACCGCCATCTTTTCGCTCTTTTATCATTGCATTGGTAACATGCCTGGTGGTGCTTTTCTTTGATTGGCGCATGCCGCATGTTGTTCAACCTGCAAGGGATGTCCTGTACGCTGCTTATAATCCTATTTATGCGGTGGCCAGCTATCCGGTATTGTCGCGAGAGTGGTTGAATCAACAAACCAAGTCTGAAGCTCAATTGCGTCGGGAAAATACCGCGATGCAGGCCGAGCTGTTACAGGCACAGGTACGCTTACAAAAAATCTCTGAACTTTCTGCTGAAAATACCCGTTTGCGCGGTCTATTGGACACGCCGCTGATCATTGATGGGCGTATTGAAATTGCCGAAGTGATTGGCACCGATGCCGATCCTTTAAGACATATCATTGTGATCAACCGGGGTTCAAATAACGAGCTGAAAGTCGGGCAAACCGTACTGGATGACAAGGGGATTATGGGACAGATTATTAATGTCTATCCGCATAGTAGCCGGGTCATGCTGTTGTCTGATAAAGAACATTCATTGTCAGTGCGTCTGGAACATACCGGAATGCGTGCCATTGTCTCGGGGACGGGTGATCTGGGACGTTTGAAAATGGAATATGTACCGACCAGTGCCAATATCAAGGTCGGGGAAAAAGTCTATAGTTCAGGCTTGGGCCAACATTTTCCGGCAGGTTATCTGGTGGGGCAGGTGTCCAAAGTACAACGACATAATTCAGGTGAATTTGCCCAGATTGATGTAACGCCAGCCGCGCAGTTGGCCGGTGGTCATCATGTGGTGGTGTTATTTTCCGATTCATTGGCGATGGAGCAACCGCATGTCAATCGCTAAGATGAAATCCAGAAAGCATCGTGATCCCTTATTTGCCATCGTCATTTCGGTGATCGTGGCTTCGATTTTGATGGTCTATCCACTTTCTTATACCCTCTCGGGCTGGCGCCCGCTGTTTATGCTGATGGTGATGCTATTCTGGGTGTTGTGTCAGCCGACCTGGTGCGGGATATGGTTTGCCTTTGGTACCGGTATTTTTATTGATTTGCTGCTGGACGCACCTTTAGGTCTGAATGCCCTCAGCTTTATTATTATTGCCTTTTTAGCCCGATTCCTGACTCGTGAACGCCGTATCCTGACCTTTAATAATCTCTGGGTGATTACGGGGCTGGCAATTGTTGCGCATTTGTTGATGATCTTTTTTGCCCAGATTGTGGCAGGCGTGCAATTTTCTTTTGCCCGGCACTGGATTCCAATGCTGACCAGTATTCTGGTTTGGCCTGTTCTCTATTATATGTTGAAAAAATGGCGCATATAGTTCTCGCTTCCAGCTCACCTCGGCGTTGTGAGTTATTACAGCAGCTCGGACTGAGCTTTGATATCTACAGTCCGGATATCGATGAATCTGTGCGTGAAGGTGAATCCGTCGCGGCTTATGTTGAACGTCTGGCACGAGCCAAGGCTGATGCAGTGGCCGAGCGTTATCCAGATGCGATCATCATTGCTGCGGATACCAGTCTGGGGGTCGATAGTGAGATTTTGGGTAAACCAGAATCCAAGCAACATGCCATTGAAATGTGGACAAAAATCTCCGGTCGGTGGCATGATGTCTATAGCGGTGTCTGTGTTCGTACAAAAGATGAAAAATACAGTATAGTGGTACGTACGCAGGTCGAATTTCAAATCCTGAGTGCCGCAGACATGGAAAGTTACTGGGCCACAGGTGAGCCGCTGGGGAAAGCCGGGGCTTATGCGATTCAAGGAATTGCAGCACGTTATATTCCAAAAATACAAGGCAGCTATTCCAATGTGGTCGGCTTGCCGCTCTATGAAACCGTACAGTTATTACAGACAGTTAAGGCACTAAATTAACTGCTGATAAAAAGAATTTTTATAATGTTTTGAGTGTAATTATGTCTGACGAGTTATTGATTAACGTCACGCCGATGGAATGTCGGGTCGCGTTGATTGAAAACGGCACGGTCAATGAACTGTTTGTCGAGCGTACGGCCAAGCGTGGCTTGGTCGGTAATGTCTATAAAGGCAAAGTGGTACGGGTCTTGCCGGGTATGCAGGCTGCGTTTGTGGATATTGGCCTGTCCAGAACGGCATTTTTGCATATCAATGATATGGTCTGGCCCCGCAATCAACCGACGCCGAATGTCTTTGAGCTGCTTCAACCGGGACAAGTCCTCACGGTTCAGGTGATGAAAGATATGCTCGGTACCAAAGGCGCACGCCTGTCTACCGATCTGTCGATTCCTTCGCGTTATTTGGTGCTGATGCCATATGGCAATCATATCGGTGTATCGCAACGGATTGAATCCGAGGAAGAGCGCAATCGCTTGCGTTCGATCATTGAGCGGATTCAGGCAGAACATAAGCTGCCAGGTTCAGTGATTGTACGTACTGCGGCAGAAGGGATTGAAGAAGAAGCCATTGCACAGGATATGGCTTATCTGGCCAAGCTTTGGGAATATATCCAGCGCAAGCAAAAGATTATTGCAGTACCGTCTTTGATCTTTGAAGAATTGCCTTTGCCGCAACGGGTGATTCGTGATCTGGCCAATGAAGAAACTGCTAAAATTTACGTGGATTCACGTGAAATTCATGCCAAGCTGCAGGAATTTGTCGAAGAATTTGTCCCGAATATGAAAGACCGTTTGCTGCATTATCCGGGCGAGCGGCCAATTTTTGACTTGTATAATGTCGAAGAAGACCTGCAAAAGGCATTGCAAACTCGAGTCGCATTGAAGTCTGGCGGTTATCTGATGATTGACCAGACGGAAGCCATGGCCACAATTGATGTCAATACCGGTTCTTATGTTGGTGGACGTTCGCTGGAAGATACGGTTTTTAAAACCAATATGGAAGCGACGGATGTTATCGCGCGTCAGTTACGGCTGCGTAATCTCGGCGGCATTATTATCATCGACTTCATTGATATGCAGGAAGCGCAGCATCGTGAAGAAGTGATGAAACAGTTTGAGCGCATGTTAGAACGTGACCACGCCAAGACCAAGATTACTCAGGTATCAGAACTGGGCTTGGTGGAAATGACCCGGAAACGCACCCGTGAGTCGCTGGAACATCTGCTGTGCGAGTCTTGTCCGACCTGTCAAGGACGCGGTTATGTCAAAACAGCCGAGTCAGTATGTTACGAAATATTCAGGGAGATTCTGCGTTATGCTCGTGCTTATGAGTCACAGAGTGGCTTTACTGTCGTTGCGCATCCGGCTGTTATTGATCGTTTATTAACAGCAGAAGCGCCTGCAGTCGCTGATCTAGAACATTTCATTAATCGCGTGATTAAGTTCCAGGTGGAAAATCTGTATACGCAAGAGCAATACGATATCATTCTCAGCTGAAATTGTAACAGAATATCGTTAAACACTTGTTACATCTGAAATTTTACAATCGGACCTTTATTTACAATACTAGATGCATGAATTAGCCAAAGCCGTTTCTCCCAGTTTCAGGCTTAGCAAAAGGAGTGTGTGATGAGTATGAGTAAAGCAGTAATCCATAAAGGCCTAAAACACGTATTAGAACCAAAGACTGTACATGCGGGATATATCGTCGATGAGCGCGGTAATGAAGTTCAGATTACCGCAACCATGATCCGTAACGTCTGTCATCAATTATTACAACAGTGCCGTACCATTAAAAGCTGATTGTATTTGTGTATTGTTTCTAACTTATCAAAAAATGATTTGGATAGATGTTTAAATCGAGAAGTCTTCCAAAAGTTCTAAAATAATTTAAAAAGATTTCAAAAAATAAAGCAAAGGGACCGGATCGGTCCCTTTATTCTGTGTTCAAGGACTGGCAAAAATGATCAGCACCTTTGGCAGTCCATCTATCTTATTTACTTATCCGCGGCTAGCTTACCGCCCGTAACTTTGGGACAGGTTCGCCATCTACAATAAGTTCAAAACGTTGAATTTCTTCTTCCAGATGTGTTAGCAAGTTCTGCATTTTCGGCAGGGCATTACGACATGCGGTCAAGCCGACTTCCAGTTTGTCTAGATAGCTGGTCATGGTGATATTTAGAGCCTGACCATCCAGTACGATAGAAGCCGGATAAAGTGCTTCAAGACGTGCACCATTCCAGTAAAGGGGCTCTTGTGGTCCAGGTACATTGGAAATAATCACGTTAAACGCCTGACGTGTCGGCATTAAACCGGAGGCAATGTTCAGACCCGCTGCACCATAGACAAAAGCACTATAGTTCAAGATTTGATTGGCATTCATACGTTTGAAGCGTTCTTTGGCACTCAGTACACTGCGGCGTACGATCTTGAGACGTTCCAGCGGATCTTCTTTATGTGTGCCCAAATTGGCCAGAATCATGGTAATACGGTTGGATACATCCGAGTCATCACTGCGAACCGAAGCTGGAACCATGGCAATTAACGGTTTTTTCGGTAAGGCATTTTGCGATAATAAATATTCACGTAATGCACCTGAACAAATGGCCAGTACGATATCATTAATGGTCACGCCCAATGCCTTAGAAATATGACGTAAACGTGAAAATTCGAAAGACTGGGCTGCAAAGCGACGTGAAGCACTGACGCGTTGATTCAGAATACTGCTTGGCGCCTGAAAGCTGGATACATAATCCGGATTGCGTCCCATATCTTTCATGACGGTTTGCGACAGTTCATAAGCAACTCGTGGCGCACATTCCAGTTGCCCCTTAATGGTCTGCAGGACATTTTTAAACCTGTTCACTTTAGGTGCTTTAAGGCGTTTGGCACGTGGGCCTTCCACACACCATGGCGGTACAATACTCTTGGCATTTGGATCATGTGAAAGCGACTTTTCTACCAGACGCATGCCAGCGATTCCATCCACCATAGCATGGTGAATTTTGAAATACATGGCAAAACGGTTTCCTTCAATGCCTTCAATAATATGACAGGTCCATAAAGGTTTGGCACGATCAATCAGGGCACTATGTTCTTGAGAAATATAGGTTAGCAATTCACGGATACGGCCCGGTTTTGGCAGGGCAATATGACGAAAATGATGATCTAAATCAAATTCTTGGTCTTCATCCCAAAACAGGCCGTTTAAATAATTGTTAAAAGGTGGGATTGGAGAGCATTTCGAATTTTGGATATCCGTGACTAGATCCTGAATAAAGGAAGCTGGCGCATTGTCGGGAATTTGGAATAAAAATAGTCCACCTACATGCATAGGCTGCTGCCGTTTCTCTAAAGTTAAGAAAATAAAATCAATTGGATGTAATGGACGCATAGCGTGGATTGCCTCACTGCATTCTCTATGGCTTTTTTGCTAAAAGGCCTTGTTAGAATTATTACTTTAGTTTTTAAAGTATATCTTTTTTAGCATATAAATGAACTGCTTTATCTTGCCTCAACTGTGAAAAAGTGGCTATTGACAAGAACAAAATATCTTCCTAAGTTTATGAAATGTGAAAATTTTAGTTTTAAAATAGATTTCTAAAAATAGTATTTTCTAGGCGAAGTGGAGTGTAACTTAATAATTATGTGTTTTTAGAAGAATAGCATTGTGTTCAATTTCACATTTTATGCAAATAAATCAATGAGCTAAAATTTTATCAATTCTTTAATGAAAATAATATTATCCCGATAAAAGGTAATTTTTATCTTGTCACTAAATGTAAAATTATCAATTAAAAAAGACTATCTTTATTAAAAAAATAGCCTTTCAATCAATAGGAGCGATAGAACTTAACTTTATTTTTTTAGATTGCCAGCATGTAAGCCACATTCTTTATGGGTGGCTTCTTCCCACCACCAGCGACCTTCGCGTTCATGCTGATTTGGCAGCACAGGGCGGGTGCAAGGCTCACAGCCGATAGAAACAAAACCTTTCTCATGCAGGGCATTATAAGGAACTTCCATCATACGGATATAACTCCAGACATCTGCACTGGACCAGTTGGCAAGAGGATTGTACTTGATCAACTGTTTTCCCGGACCGGAAAAACCTAGATCTGCCTGAACCACTGGAATTTCATTGCGTGTACCCGGACTTTGGTCTTTGCGCTGACCGGTAATCCAGCCGTCCAGCGTGGCCAGTTTTTTACGTAGCGGTTGAACTTTGCGTATACCGCAACATTCCTGATGGCCATCTTCAAAAAAACTGAATAGCCCCTTGGTGGTGACTAAATTCTGTACCGCATCTGTTTCAGGGAAGCAGATTTCAATCTCGATATTATAATGCTTACGCACCCGTTCAATAAACTGATACGTCTCTGCATGTAGGCGGCCAGTATCCAGACTGAATACCCGGAACGGTTTACCGAGATGCGATGCCATATCAATCAGTACAACATCTTCAGCACCAGAAAATGAAATCGCAATTTCACCTTGCTGGCCCAGTGCAAGTGCCAAAATTTCATTGGGCGATTTATCTGCATATTCAGATGCAAGCGCATCAATACGATCAATAGTAGGAATGATGGTCATGAGAGTCCTGGCGATATAGGCTTGGAAAGGACATGGCCTATATTAGTTAATTTCACATCTATTTTAATAGAATTGATTTAATTGACTTATCACTAAAAAATAAATACTTATTAAAAAAATAGATTTAAAAAAGTACAGTGCAAAATCTGTTTCTTCAGCTATGATAGTGCAAAATTTTTTCAATACAACTTAGAGGGAATGTTCATGGAAGTCGTATGTCTAGATTTAGAAGGTGTGTTGGTTCCAGAAATCTGGATTAACTTTGCCAAAAAAACCGGTATTAAAGAGCTTGAAGCGACGACTCGTGACATTCCTGACTATGATGTACTGATGACCCAACGTCTGAATATTTTAAAACAGCACGGTTTAGGCTTGAACGATATTCAGGAAGTGATTGCAGAAATGGGTCCATTCCCAGGAGCAAAAGAATTTGTGAAATGGGTGAGTACGCATTTTCAATTAATTATTCTTTCAGATACTTTCTATGAATTTGCACATCCATTGATGAAGCAACTGGATTGGCCGACGATTTTCTGTCATAAACTGGAAACAGATGAAGCAGGCATGATCTCGGCTTATAAACTTCGTCAGCCGGACCAAAAACGTCAAGCCGTAAAAGCATTACATGGCTTGAACTTCCGTGTGATTGCAGCAGGAGATTCTTATAATGATACCACGATGCTAGGTGAAGCAGATCATGGTTTCCTATTTGATGCGCCTGAAAATGTGATTGCTGAATTCCCGCAATTCCCGCCAATTCGTGGTTATGATGCGTTAAAAGAAGCGATTCGTAATGCTTCAGTACGTGATATTCCAGCTTAATATTTAAGTGTATGTAATAAAAGAAAGGGCGCTTATAGCGCCCTTTCTTGTTGAATACTAATTTTTTAACGCAATTAGAAACGGTAACCGATTTTCATACCATAGCCGATTGCATGGTTGTCTTCAAAGCTACCTTTTACTTCACCACCTGTTTGTGCTTGTGCATCTCCTAGCCAGAAGTATTTAACCCCAGCCTGGATAAAATAGTTTTCTGCAGGGCTGTATTGGCCGCCTAGACCGACACTCCAATAACCTTCAGTTGGACCCAAGGTGGTTACCGGGTTTCCTGCACCAGAGTCATAACCTACAGCAGCAGAGCCTGACCATTTAACGTTAAATTTATGACCTAAACCCACATTTGCAGACCATTGATCATCTGAATAATCGACAAGATTCTGCTGTTTTCCGGTGAGTGCGCCAGTTAGCTGAGATAAATAAGCAGGTTTTACTGCAAACTGATCCCAATGTACCCAGCGAATATTAGCAAAGGCTAAGGTATTTTTTGCAATGCCTGACTGTAAGTCAATGTTGACTGATTGTGGTGTAGTAATTTCCGCTTTATGGTAAGTTGGAATTACTGGTTTACCTAATAATGTGCCAGTTAATCCAGGAATATATAAAGCCCCATCTGTACCAAAACCGAAGGTTTCTGTGGTATCTAATTCATGTTTAATTTCAGAGCGATAAGTCACAGCAGCTTTTAAGGCAATTTCAGGAATAGAATATGCAAAACCAGCTAACCAACCGTAAGCTTCACTTTCTTTAAGGTCAATATCATAACCGCCAAGAACTTGCGGGCCTCTATAAGCTGTACCACGTAGGGAGACTTTCGCCTTTACGCTTTGATAGACAGGTCCGGCATAAACATTCCAGTTCTCATTTGGCTGATACCCTATAAGTGCTGTAATGCTATTGGTTTTTACTTCAACAGAAGTGCCTTCCAATACACCAGTATTGGTATTTACTGTAGCAAAAGCATTAGATTCAGGCGCATATTGAGAGTCAGCTCCAAATGGCTGGTCATAAAGTAAACCCAGAGATATTTTATCAGTTGCCTGAATTTTTATAGCAGCAGTAGGGAAGTAGTAATCTTCAGCCATATCGCTGACTTTATTGCCGGCATTGTCTTTACCTTGAACTTCTGGATCTAAAACAGAAATACCTGCTTCCGCATAGTTACCCGGCTGTAAAAAAGCAGAAATAGATTGACCAGAACGGTCTAAGCCAGCTGCTTGAACTGCAGAAAGAGGTAAAGTGCTAAGTAAAATAGCAGAATAAATTTTATTAAGCTTCATGGTACGTTCCCTGATGCCATCTGTAACAAAAATGTGATGGAAAAGTAACATAAATTTAAAAAGAGTAAATGCTCAGCTTTGTCGAAGAAATGAACTAAGGCGGTTAAGGAAAGGGCTTGATTAGAGTTTTTATACTAATTTTATTGGTATAAATATATGAAAAATATCAGATTAAATTAACTTTAAATAATGTGAAAGGATTGAAGTTCTGTTAATTTTAATTGGTGCTAAAATAATCGAATGATATGCAAGTGTATAAAATTAGAGTTAAAAAATAAAAACCACTCGAAAGTGGTTTTTATTTAATCAGAGCTTAGAAGCGATAGCCGATTTTCAGACCATATGCCCATGCATCGTTATCTTCAAATTCAGCAACATACTCAGGACCACCAGCTTGTGCACCAGTTTGTGCTTTTGCATCACCTAACATGAAGTATTTTACACCACCAGCAATGAAAGTGGCTGGGGTTGGGCTGTATTGAAGACCTAGGCCAACATTCCAGTAACCTTCAGTTGGACCAAGTGTAGATACAGGGTTGCCTGCACCAGAATCCCAACCTACTGATACGTTACCAGCCCATAGGTCATTAAATTTACGGCCTACACCTACAGTTGCTGAAATTTGGTCATCTTCATATTCAACCAGATTAAAGCCATTTGGACGACCTATTAGAGGGCCTACAGCTTCACTTACATTGCCAAATTGGTAAGGACGAATAGAAAAGTTTGACCAGTCTACCCAGCGTACATTAGCGAAAGCT
Source organism: Acinetobacter lwoffii (assembly GCF_024129115.1). Classification (GTDB taxonomy): domain Bacteria; phylum Pseudomonadota; class Gammaproteobacteria; order Pseudomonadales; family Moraxellaceae; genus Acinetobacter; species Acinetobacter lwoffii_T. Next base: position 107,397 of record NZ_JAMXXO010000006.1, on the reverse strand, counting down.
ACAGTATTTGCCATTACACCTGTTTGGAAATCCAAGTTTACAGATTGAGGTGTAGTAATTTTGGTTTTTCCAGAATCATCTAGAGTAGCAAGCTGAGCAGGAGAAACACCTAGACCACCTAATACAGTTGTTAGTAAAGGGAAGTTTAAAAGTGATAAGTCTTCAGAAGCTGAAATATCATGGTCAATTTCTGAACGATAAGTTACAGAAGCTTTTAAAGCAATATCTGGGATTTGGAAGGCTAAACCTGCTAACCAGCCTGTACCACTTGTTTCTTTAAATGTCGCATCATAACCATTGAAAAGGCTATATGCTTGACCGCGTAAGCTTAGATTCCCTTTAACGGTTTGATAGACACCACCACCATAGATATTCCAGTTTTCAGTCGGTTGGTAACCAAAAACTAAAGATAGGTTTTGAGTATCTACTTCAACTTTAGTATTGCCTTCGCCTAAGAAATTATTACCTGCAGCAAGTGCTCCAGTTAACTGTTGAAAAGCTGGACTACTTCTAACTTGTGCTTCAGCACCTGCTAGCGTTTGTTCATTTACTGGTGCTCCTAGGGCTTCAAGAGCTGCAACTGCTCTAGCGCGTACAATATTGTTTATTGCACCAGTTGATAAGATAGTGTCTGTACCTGGGTTTGAAGTAAAGACATTAGTGCCTTGGTATTCAGCATCAGCACCATATGGTTGATCATATAAAATACCAACTGAGAATTTTTCAGTAGGTTGAAACTTTAATGCTGCACTTGGGAAATAGTAATCACCAGCCATATCATCAATATTACGGCGTGTTTCACTTGTACCAGCTTCTTTACCAGATACATCTGGGTCTAGGACAGAAATACCTGCTTCAAAATAATTACCTGGTTGCAGGAAGGCCGCCATTGATTGGCCTGAACGATCTAGAGCTGCTGCAAAAGCACCCGTCATTGGTACAGTTGCAAGAATCATTGCAGTAGTTAATGTTTTTAATTTCATTTACGTCTTTCCTTGAGGTACAAATTTATATCTAGCGTTGTTGTTTGCACTTATTAAATTCTTGGAGATTTCGGGTATTTATCCGCAATCATTTGTTACTCCATGTGACAAAAATAGCACAATTAAAATAAGAGTAAATGCTCTAGAAAAAACTAATTAGTCTAAAAAAGCATCAAAATAGAGTTTTTACACCAAAAAATAGCCTCATTTTGAAATAAGTATTTGAAAGTAAAAGAAATAAAATAATGAAGAAAAAATGATTTTTTGTATAAAAAATATTCTAAAAATATGAAGATTAACGCTAATTTTTTGAAGTATAGATCACATTTTGAAAGGATGGTGCGCCCTGCGGGACTCGAACCCACGTCGGTCGCTTAGGAGGCAACTGCTCTATCCAGTTAAGCTAAGGGCGCGAAAAGAAGGCTATTGTACTGTAAAAAATACAAAAAAAAGTTATTGCCGAAGCAATAACTTTTAAGGACTCATAGCTACAGGAGTTGTCTAGGTATTTTTAGGCTTAAGTAACTTAAACAAACCTAACATGACTACGATCCAGATCGGCAGCATGTATACTGATTCTTGGAATCCTTGCGTCCACATGATGTAAAGAATCGTAAGAATAAAACCAAGAACCAGAATATTGCCCGCCGGAGACCATAGCGCAGGGAAAGAAGTCTTCTGTCCCAGCTTTTTCATGCTCTGAATAAACTTAAGATGGGTCAATGTAATCATGGCCCAGTTCAATACCAATGCACCGACTACGATGTAAATCAGATGGCTTAAGGCATCTTCAGGCACGAAGTAGTTGAGTAGCACACAGCCAAAAATCAGTACAGCAGAGAATAATACGGCAGGAATCGGCGTACCTTGTTTATTCACTTTCATGAAGACTTTAGGTGCATTTCCTTGCTGAGCCAGACCGTAGAGCATACGGCTGTTGGCGTACATACCACTGTTATACACAGACAGTGCCGCTGTCAGGATAATAAAGTTCAGTAAGTGTGCTGCCCAGCCAATTCCCAATTGACTGAAAATCATCACGAACGGACTTTTGTCCAGACCACCGAGCTCAAGCTGATTCCAAGGCACGAGTGACAACAGAATGGTCAAGGCACCAACATAGAAAATCAGAATACGGAACACCACCTGATTAATCGCTTTCGGAATAGTTTTTTCCGGATTTTCAGCTTCTGCCGCTGCCATACCAATGAGTTCAATACCACCGAAGGCAAACATCAGGAAGGCCAGCATATAGAACAGACCTTCAAAACCATTCGGGAAGAAACCGCCCGCGGTCCAGAGGTTGCTAAAAGATGCGCCTGAAGAAGCATCAGCAGTCAGGATGAGATACAAGCCAAAGACAATCATCGAGATGACCGCAGTCACTTTAATGATAGAAAGCCAGAATTCCGATTCACCGTAGAATTTCACATTGCCGAGATTGACCAGTGTAATCACGATAAAGAAAAACAGTACCGATGCCCAGGCTGGAATATGCGGCCACCAGTAGTTGATATATTTCGCAACCGCAGTAAGTTCGGTCATGGCCACCAGGATATACAGAATCCAGTAGTTCCAACCCGCAAGGAAACCGGGGAATTTGCCCCAGTATTTATAAGCAAAATGGCTGAATGAACCTGCGACAGGTTCATGAACAATCATCTCACCCAATTGACGCATGATTAAAAATGCAATCAGGCCCCCAATGGCATAGCCTAAAATAATAGAAGGACCCGCAGATTGGATCACCTGTGCGGAACCTAAGAATAAGCCTGTGCCAATTGCACCGCCCATGGCGATCAACTGAATATGACGGTTCTTTAAGCCACGCTGAAGTTGTGAAGACTCGTTATTCAAAGTGTTCAGCCCGACAATGGAAAATGATAAGTGGCTGATTGTAATTGATCAGACTAAAGAAGCCTAGTCCATCCTAAGAATGAAATATTGTTGGAGGAGTAATAAAAAATATTCATATAAATAACTGAAATAAAATATAAATGAATCAATATATTAATTTTATTGAAACTGTTACTGATGAGTTCTCTATTTTCTTGGATAAAATACAAATGCCGTTTTTTTATACTAAGGTCTGGCAGCCAAGCAGTTCTGCTTTCAACATACTATACTTTGAATATAAATATTGAATAACCTGTACGAAAACAAAGACAAGTCAAAGGATGAAATAATTCATGAGTTTTGCCGCCCAAATCAAGATTCCTGCAACCTATATGCGTGGAGGCACCAGTAAAGGTGTTTTCTTTAAGCTGGATGACCTGCCTGTAGAAGCACAACAGCCTGGCCGGATTCGTGACCAGCTTTTGCTACGCGTGATTGGTAGCCCAGATCCATATGGGAAACAGATCGACGGTATGGGTGGTGCCAGTTCCAGTACTAGTAAAACGGTCATTCTGTCAAAAAGCCTGCACGCTGATCATGATGTCGATTATTTATTTGGTCAAGTGTCAATTGACCGTCCTTTTGTAGACTGGAGCGGTAACTGCGGCAATCTGACCGCGGCAGTGGGAGCATTTGCCATTTCCAATGGTCTGGTCGATGCCGAACGAATTCCTGAAAATGGGTTATGCACGGTACGCATCTGGCAGACCAATATTCAGAAAACCATTATTGCACATGTGCCGATGCAAGATGGTCAAGTGCAGGAATTGGGTGATTTTGAACTGGATGGCGTAACCTTTCCTGCGGCGGAAGTGCAGATCGAGTTTCTGGATCCAGCCGATGACGATGCTGAAGGTGGTTCGATGTTTCCAACAGGCAATCTGGTCGATACTTTGGAAGTGCCCAATATTGGCAGCTTCGAAGTGACCATGATTAATGCCGGCATTCCGACGGTATTTTTGAATGCTGGAGATCTCGGTTATAAGGGTACCGAGCTTCAGGATCATATCAATAATGACGTGGCAGCCCTGACAAAATTTGAAACGATTCGTGCCTATGCTGCGAAGCAGATGGGACTGATTCAGGATATTGCCGAAGCCGTAACCCGACAACACACTCCAAAAATTGCCTTTGTTGCACCACCGAGTAACTATACCTCTTCAAGTGGCAAAACCGTCACTGAATCAGATACTGATATTCTGGTTCGTGCCTTGTCTATGGGTAAATTACATCATGCCATGATGGGTACCGCTGCTGTCGCAATTGGTACAGCGGCTGCCATTCCCGGAACCTTGGTAAATCGGGTTGCAGGTGGAGTAGAGCGTGAAGCGGTACGTTTTGGGCATCCTTCCGGGACTTTGAGAGTCGGTGCACAAGCAAGTTTTGAAAATGGTGAGTGGAAAGTGACGAAAGCGATTATGAGCCGTAGTGCCCGGGTGTTGATGGAAGGCTGGGTGCGCGTACCAGAAGATGTTCTCGTTTAAATGCCGTGCATACATTTAGCTTGAATAAAACCACCGGTTCTGCGGTGGTTTTTTATGGTTTAAAATCTCTGCCTTGCTTATTTGATGTTGAATAGTAAATTTCAGCAGAACAATACGATTTATGGCTGAAAATTCAAGGCATTTCTAGGTACAATGCCTGATCACCGTACAGGCATTTATTCGCTTGTCATTTTATTCTTCTGGACTACGTATTCGAGGCGAATGTGTCATCTATCACTGACGTATCAACCCATGCACTCACTCAAGCACAACACCGCATTCAACAGGATTTATTGACCGCTCTGGAAGCCTTTGCCATTCCAGAACCGTTAAGGTCGGCAGTCCATCATGCTGTGATGCTGGGTGGCAAGCGAGTACGTCCAGCGCTATGCTATGCCACTGCTGCATTAAAACCCAATCAGAATAGTGCTGCAGTGCGCCGTGCAGCGGTTGCAATCGAGTTTATTCACTGCTATTCACTGGCCCATGATGATCTGCCGTGTATGGACAATGATTTGCTGCGCCGTGGCCAGCCGACATGTCATGTGGCTTATGGAGAAGATACCGCGCTTTTGGCAGGTGATATCCTGCAATCTATGGCGTTTGAAATTTTGGGTAGCCGTCTGTTTGATCAGGGGCCAGCGGTAGAAGCTTCCATTGTACTGAAACAGATGCAGATTCTGGCAACCGCTTCTTCGAAAATGGTGAATGGTCAGGTTTTAGATTTACAGTCTGAAGGCAAAAAAATCGATCAGCAAGCACTGGAAAATATTCATCGTAATAAAACCGGTGCTTTGATTAGCGCCGCGATCATGATGGCGGCGGTGACAATCTTTGAAGGTACCGATCTGGCCATTCCAAAATTGCGTGAATTTGGACAGGCGATTGGTCTGGCTTTCCAGGTACAGGACGATATTCTGGATATTATTTCCGATACCGAAGTGTTGGGTAAAACCGCCGGCAAGGATGAACAGGTCGAGAAATCGACTTATCCAGCCTTGATGGGTCTGGAGCAAGCCCAAGCGTATGCACAGCAGTTACATGATCAGGCGATCAATGCCTTGAACCATTTTGAAGGTCAGGCGGAAGAGTTGATGCAAATTACCCAGTTCCTACTCACGCGCAAAAGCTGATTGAAGCATTATTGTCCTTAAAAGGTTTAAAGTAATTCTATAAAAAAAGAGGACTTGAAGTCCTCTTTTTTAGTTGCTACAGAATTATTTGCTTTCGTTGTACAGGCGTTCAGCTTCTTCAAAGCGGTCGGTAATTTCTGCTGTTGGTGCTTTACCCATCAGGCTCACCCCTACAATTGCAAGCATTGAACAGATAAAGCCAGGAACGATTTCATACAGGCCAGTGTCAGCAAACAGGTTCTTCCAGAAAATAACCACGACTGCACCCACGATCATACCGGCCAAAGCACCATTCAAAGTCATACGTTTCCAGAACAGTGACAGGATAATCAGCGGACCAAAAGCGGCACCAAAACCTGCCCAGGCATAAGCCACCAGACCAAGTACTTTGGATTCAGGATTACCCGCCATCCAGATTGCCAGCAAGGCAATCAGTAGCACCATCAAACGGCCGACCCAGACCAGTTCTTTTTGCGAGGCATTTTTACGCAGGAAAGATTTATAGAAGTCTTCCGTCAGGGTACTTGAGCAGACCAGTAACTGACAGCTTAAAGTACTCATTACTGCGGCAAGAATGGCAGCAAGCACCACACCTGCAATCCATGGGTTAAACAGGATTTTGGTCAGTTCCATAAATACCGTTTCAGGATTGGCATTCACCACGCTTGCCAGTTCTGGATGCTGCTGGAAATAAGCAATACCAAAGAAGCCGGCTGCGACTGCACCGCCAAGACATAGAATCATCCAGGTCATGCCAATACGACGTGCATTTGGAATCGACTTGACCGAATCTGCTGCCATGAAGCGCACCAAAATATGCGGCTGACCAAAATAACCCAAGCCCCATGCCAGTAGCGACAGGATAGCCACCGTACTTAAGTCACCGACCAGATTCATGGCCTGTGGACGTGCCGTTTCAAGCGCCAGAGTGACCTGAGACATATCAGAGAAGGTCAATAGGGTCACAATTGGCGTGAGCAACAGCGCAAAGATCATCAGGCCGGCCTGAATGGTATCGGTCCAGCTGACTGCCAGAAAACCGCCAATAAATACATAACTGATGGTGGCAATGGCACTGATCCAGAGCGCCGTCGTGTAGGACATTTCAAACATGCTTTCGAACAGGCGCGCACCTGCTACCATGCCTGAGGCACAGTAAATCGCAAAGAAAATCAGAATCACAAAAGCCGATACAATACGTAAAATTTTCTTCTGGTCGTTAAAACGATTGGAAAAATAATCTGGAAGGGTCAGGGCATTGTGCTGAACTTCCGTATGTACCCGTAAACGGCCAGCCACCAGCAACCAGTTTAACCAGGCACCAATAATCAGGCCAATGGCAATCCACATTTCCGACAAACCAGAAAGATAAATTGCACCGGGCAGGCCCATCAGCAGCCAGCCACTCATATCGGAAGCTCCAGCGGAAAGTGCAGTAACAAAACTACCTAAACGACGGCCCCCTAAAATGTAATCGGAAAAGTTTGTGGTCGCACGATAAGCCATCAGGCCGATCACCACCATGGCGACAATATAAAAAAGAAAGGTAATTAAGGTTGGATTTAGGGAGCTCATACGGTATCCATTTTCGAGTTGGACAGTAATCGAATAAGGACTTATGTTGATGATAAATGCTGTGGCGAAACACAGATCTGGCATCAAAGCCCAAAGGATTTCAAAAAATAACGCGAAATTTAAGCATAAATTCCAAATCTTTGCTGAGATTTTCGTGTTTAAACGAAAAATAGGCAGCGAATACGCTGCCTATGGATTTGAAAATGAAAATTTTTACTGAGACGGACGACCCATCACGCCTCGAATCGTGTTCAGCACGTCTGCAGGCAAGACCACCGTTTTGGCATTCGGTGATTTGGCCATATCTTGCATGGCCTTGATATATTGCTCACCGAGTAAATAGGCAACCGGAATTTCATTACTACCAATTGCCGAAGTCACCATATCAATCGCACGTTGTGAAGATTCAGCCAGAACCACCTGTGCTTCTGCATCACGGCGCGATGCTTCCAGACGACCATCCGCTTCCAGAATGGCAGCCTGTTTTTCACCATCAGCTTTGGTCACGGTTGCACGACGTTGACGTTCAGCAGCGGCCTGTTCTTCCATCGCGGTTTGCATGGTGACTGACGGTTTAATGTCTTGAATTTCAACGGTTTTAAGCGTGATACCCCAGTCCGAGATATCATCGGAAATACTGGATTTTAAACGTGCTTTAATATGATCACGTGATGATAGTGCATCATCCAGATCCATTTCACCGACAATCGAACGTAACGATGTTTGTACCAGGTTTTGAATTGCCCAAGAATAGTTTTCAATGCCGTAGACCGCTTTTTCAGGTGTGGTCAGGTTGATATAGGCCACCGCATTCATGAGTAACACGGCATTATCGCGGGTAATCACTTCCTGTGAAGGAATATCCAGCACAATATCTTTGGTGGTGACTTTATAAGCCACTTCATCAATATACGGAATGACAAAATTCAGACCCGGATTCAGCGTCGTATGGTATTTGCCCAAGCGTTGTGCGATCCATTTATAACCTTGCGGGACAATACGTACCCCTTTAAAAATCGTAATCGCCACAAAGGCCAAAAATGCGATAACAATTATAGAACCACCAGACATAGCTTATTCACCTTATTGATTTTGATAATTCGTGCTGTGGGGTTGTACGACCAGATCATTACCCAGAATATCCACGACGCGAACGCGATCTCCGACTTGAACTGGGTCCAGAGTTCGGCATTCCCATTCATCCGAACCTAAAACTGGCATCGGAAAACGCACCCGGATTTGCCCATGATCCAGATTGATCTGAATCACCATGCCCACTTGACCAATGGTCGCCTCACGCGACAGACCGGCTTTGGTCTTGTCAATGGAAAGCGGTTTGATAAACTTGAACCAGAGCAGCGTACACAGTACAGAAAGTATGATCCAGGTCAGGAGCTGGGTCGTCAGTCCCATCATCGGGAACATCCAGTACAGGACGCCAACCATGATGGCACCGATCCCGAACCACAGGGCAGCAAATGCGGGCAGCAGTAATTCAGATAGAATCAGAAGAATGCCTAATACAAACCAGTGCCAAGGTTCAAGAACTAATTCCATATCGTGACCTATATCGCTAAGTATTTAATTAATCATCATCTTTATATGATTGATCTTCAATGTAGCAGATGCGGCCGCAGATGAATATAAAAAATTCATGCATCAAAATTTTGCCTGACGTGGCGGTTTAAATGCCGCGGGAGACTGCTTAAAGTTGCTAATGGCTTTTTCAATAGTACGGATTTTCAGCTGAGCGGCCTTTTCACCTTCCAGAATGGTGGCATTGCTGGCTTTCAGGTCTAAAGTACCGATATGACCGACTTTGGGCTGAATCACCACAGTGGCCTGACTCAACTCTTCATTAATGCTTTGCTGTCCCATAATATTCAGGGTCTGATCCAGTACGCCCCACATGTTCAGAGCCTTATTACCATCCGGACGGGCAGAAATATCCACGGCAATGACAATATCTGCCCCCATATCTTTGGCGGTCTTGACCGGAATTGGGCTGACCAGACCGCCATCGACATATTTGGTGCCGCCAATCACGGCAGGCACAAACACATTCGGAATACTGCAGGACGCTCGGACCGCCTGTCCGGCATTGCCTTTAATAAAGTCAGCTTTACGGCCATTGTCCAGACGAGTGGCAACAGCAGCAAAGCGAATCGGGAATTGTTCAATTGGTTTGTTCGCCACATTCTTATTGACGAAATCCTGCAATTTTTGTCCGGCAATAATCCCTTGCCGGTTCAAGGTTAAATCGCGGATATCAGATTCTTTAAAATTCAGGGCAATCTGCTGTAACTGATAAGGCGATTTGCCACTGGCATACAGGCTACCGACAAAACTACCGGCACTGGTACCGGTGACGATTTTCGGTTTGATGCCGTGTGATTCGAGCACTTTAATGACGCCAATATGGGCAAAACCTTTGGCACCGCCGCCACCGAGGGCAATAGCGACGACAGGTTCACGGGCTTTTAATGGCGTGGCAGGCGTAGGTGTTTTAGTGGCTTTGTCACAGGCTGCAAGACTGAAACCAAGGCAGCCAATTAAGGCATAACGAGCTAATTTCATTATAAAAACTGGTGATTAAATCAACAAAATTCAGGCTATCACATCAAAAAAAGGCGTATTTGCCTAGTCTTTTTTCAAAAGCTTTTGTAACGGCTTGGCCACCCAGTCTGGATTTTTGGCCGAGAATTTACCTTGATAATGCTGATAAATCTGTTCTAGGTCGTATTCATAATCACCGGTCAGATGGTACACGCCCAGGATATGAATGGTCTTGATATCATAATCAAAAGAAAACATCACAATCGGCAAATGCGCCGCTTTGGCAATATGATAAAAACCGCTGCGAATTTTTTCTGGTGCCTTACGTGAACCTTCCGGTGCCATACCGACCCAGATCTGTTCTGATTTTTCAATAATCTCGACAATCTGTCGGGTATGACCTTGTGGACTATCCCGCACGACCGGAACGACTCCAATCCATTCTAGAACCGGCTTGAGGGGAGTGCGAAACAGGCTGTCTTTACCAAAAATCGTAATCTGAATACCGAGACCAAGCAGGGCGTTAAAACCGAGCCAGGCATCAATATTTGAAGTATGCGGAGAAATAATGGCCACAGCTTTGGGCAAATTGGGGAATTCTCCTTCTAGACGCCAGCCTTGGGCCAAAAAAAGCTGCCTGAAAAAAGTCCGGCTTAGCTTGCTGCCGCGGGCTGGCACATGCTGCGGGAGTTGGGGGAAACGTATTTGGGCCATTGCTTTTGTCCCTTCCTGAAACTAATTTTTCTTTATTTTTTATTATATTAGACTGTTGTAAAATCCGGATCATTGGCAAAATGTATAGCATCTTAAATGCTGGTGATGCATTTTCACCTTAAGGACTTAGCCTAAATATGCGGAATACCTATATTTTACTGTTTTCCCTATATTGGGCACAGGGGCTTCCGGTCGGATTTATGACGCATGCCTTGCCGGTCATTCTGCGAGCTGAAGGGGTATCGCTGGCGCATATCGGAGGCTTTGGCCTGTTAATGCTGCCTTGGTCGATTAAAATATTCTGGGCACCTTTAGTTGATCGGCATGGATCGAGCGCCAAAGGTCATTACCGTAGCTGGATTATTCCCTTGCAATGGCTGTCAGTTGCTGTATTGATTGGGCTCTCATTTCTACCGATTCAGGCCTTGAATCAGCCGCTGTATTTACTGCTGTTTTTTATCACGCTTTTGTTGATGAATGGTATTGGTGCGACGCAGGATATTGCGACCGATGCACTGGCAGTCAATATTCTGAAAAATGAACAGCAACATTGGGGTAATACCTTTCAGGTGATTGGTTCTCGTCTGGGATTCATTGTCGGAGGTGGGGCCATATTATGGTTGCTCGATCTGCTGCAATGGCAAGCTACCTTTCTATTATTGGCAGCTCTGGTCTTTATTAATACTTTACCCATTTTATTTTTTAGAGAATCTCAGCATTCAAAAATTATCACGCCAGCTGATAAAGGACCTGCACTCAGCAATATAAAAACCTATTTTCAATACTTCTGGTCAGATTTAAGCTTGGCGAGGTGGCTTCTGGTTTTACTGACCTTTAAAATCGCCGATGGTTTATCCGGGCCTTTATTAAAACCTTTAATGGTAGATCTCGGACTGAGCTTTAGCCAGATTGGCCTTTATGTCACCATGCTTGGTGCATTTGCGGCACTGATTGGAGCAGGATTGGCTGGCTGGTGTCTGAAGTACTGGTCTCGCAGCTCGAGTTTGATCATTTTCTCAATTCTAAAAATATTGAGCTTAATGGCTTATGCCTGGCTCGCTACGCAGTATGAAGCTCAAAACAAAGTACAAAACTGGATGATATATCTGGTCAATGCAGCCGAAGACATGATCTCAGCTATGCTTTTGGTGGTCATGTTGACCTTAGTCATGCAATACAGTCGCAAGCATCTGGCTGGTACAGATTTCACCTTTCAGGTGGCGCTGATGGCCACGGTGAGTGGGGGACTTTATAGCCTGAGTGGCATTTTTGGAGATGCTTTAGGCTATCAAAATTATCTGAATCTGATCGTGATCGTGGCAATTTTCAGTCTAATTCCAGTTTTCCGATGGATGAAAGTTGCAGAAAAAGTATAAAATTTCTAAATAATCAACTATTTGGTTAAATGTTAGCCTAAAGTACTAAATAGAATATATAAATATTAATTTAATAATTTTGTAATATAAGCGCCGTGTGTATTATTTGTTACAAAATAAATTAAGGATATTTTTGATGAAAACTAAGTTAGCAACAGCAATTGCATTCAGCCTTTTCGCGGGGACAACTTTTGCAGCACCAACTTTTTATGGTGAGATTGATGCCACAGTTGATTACTTACCGGAAGATAATGCTTCACCAGTATCTGACAAAGATGTAATTGAACTAAGTTCAAATAGCTCATTCGTTGGTTTAAAAGGGGATGAAAAGTTAACGGATCGCCTAAGCGCAATTTATGCAATTGAATGGGCTTTTAACTCTGATGGTGAGGGTGACGACTGGTCTAAACGTAACCGTTTTGTTGGTTTAAAAGATGCAAAACTTGGTACTTTAAAAATTGGTGCACATGACACTCCATTAAAACAATTGTCTAGCCCGGTAGATACCTTCAATAATTATGTAGGTAACCGTGCTGATGTAAGTGGTATTTTCACTGGTGAAAGCCGAGTAGCGAATGCTGTAGTGTATGAAGCTCCAGCTATTGCCTTGCCTCAAGGTGCTATTAAAGTGAATGCTTTATTGGCAACTGGTGAAAATTCAGGAATTAAATCTGATAAAGGTGTAGTTAAAACTGCAAATCGTGGTTTAGGTGATGCTTGGTCTGCTTCTGTAGTATATGACAGCCCAGTAGTTGTAGCAGGTGTTGCTTATGACAAAGCAATTCCGACTAACTTCTTAGGGCGCGGTTTTGATAATGCTTCTGCTCCAGAAGTAACGGGCGGTACTTTATTTGCTGCTGCAAATACCATTCGTGCAATTGGCCGTGTAAATCTAGATGGTGGTTTAGCGCTTAAAGCTCTTTATCAAACTTCAGAAGTGGCGGATGTGGATGCAGCTTCTAAAGCAGTTGATTTGCTTATTGATGATGCTCAAGGTTGGTTAATTGGTGCTGAATATAATCTTCCAAATGCAAAAGCTTGGACAGTTAAAGGTCAATACAGCCAAAACACTACAAGCTTCAAAGATAATACTGCCGATTATGAAGCACAGCAGATCTTTGTTGGTGCAGATTACGCATTTAGTAAACAAGTGAAAGCATATGGTTATGCCGGTTATCTAACACTTGAGCGTGGTTCTTTAGAAACTAAACAACCAGTTGTTGGTACAGGCTTAGAATACAAATTCTAATTTAGATTTTGTACTCTAAGAAAAGGCGATGCTTTGGCATCGCTTTTTTTATGCTTAAAACAACAAAACTTAGCAATTTTATGTCTGATCTAACGAGTTTCGGACTGTTACCATGATTGAAAGTTTCAGCATTTCGTTTTGAAAATTATGCCTATTCAAGCCGTTTTATTTGACCTCGACAATACCTTGACCCATCGTGATCTGACTGCACAGGCTTATAGCCGTTATCTGGCAGAATACTATGCGCCAGCATTGAAACAGGTCGATTCAGATAAAATTATCGAGATTGTACGGCGTATCGATAATGGTGGTTATCCTAAAAAGGAATTGCTGACGCATGGTAGTATCGGGGCTTCGGCTGCTTATGCGTTGTTGCAGGAACTGTCTTGGTTAAATCCCCCAACCATAGATGAACTGGCCCAATTCTGGTTTAGCCAGTTTGGCCGTTTCGCCGTAGAAATGCCGGCAGCAGAGCAAGTATTAACGCAGCTGAAAGATGAGGGTTATCAGCTGGCCATTGTTTCCAATGGCGGACATGACACCCGTTTAAATACGATTCGGGGTTTGGGTATTGAAACTTATTTTGATGAGATCATCAGTTCGGGACTAGTAGGTTTTAACAAGCCGCAGCCGGAAATATTCCAGATCACTGCAGAGCGTCTAAGCGTGCAGCCTGCACAGTGCCTGTATATTGGCGACCATCCAATTAATGATGTACAGGGAGCTACAGAGGCCGGAATGCATGCATTATGGATGCAAGGCTTTCATGCAGATGCTGAACATATCCAATATAAAATTCAGCAACTGCCGGAAATTTTTGCCCATTTGCAGTTATTAAATCGTGCTTAAGTAATTCTTAAACAGTCAATCGTTTCGGCCCATTGCGAAGAATCACAGCGCGGACATTGCTGGTCGGCATGTGAAAGGGTTTGTACCTGTCCACAGTAAATGCAAGCATATAATTGCCCGGCCTTGACCTGTTGGACTATAGAGCAGGTTTTAGGAAAAAGTGGCAGCCCAGGCCGAACCTCATCCGATTTGAAAAACAGGATACTGAACTTACCGTCAGTTTCCAGTAAACCGGTGCGTACCTGACCCAGATGTTCTACGCCTTGCTGGCGCATTTCGGCAAAGAATTCATCATGTGACATTTTACCTTTTTTAATTTCTTCAACGACCAGTACGCCATCTTCCACGATATAAATCGGTTTACCTTCCAGCAGGTCTTCGAACCATTGATATTTCATCATGAGCCAAGTAGTCAGGCGATACATGACAATAATGACCGACATCACCAAAACTGCCTGAATCAGGGGAATATCTTCAGTAAACATCGGATCGCCGGCAATCGAACCCAAGCTCAAAATGATAGCGACTTCGAAGATGGAAAGCTGACGTACCCCGCGTTTTCCGGTCAGGCGCAGAAACAGGATAATCATCGTGTACATCAGGGCACAACGCAGTAAAATTTCTGCAGTAAACTCCCAAGTGGTGTCATGTATAAATATCGTGGCCCAGTCCATTTAAATTCTTTATCCTCATTTTGCTCTTTGGCTCGAGTCTAACAATATCAGTATTTTATTTGCTGCTGTGTTTATGTAAGTTTATGAATAAAGATAGATTCTATTTAAAAAAGAAGCTTGAGCTTAAAAAGCTAGCTATTTAATTTATTCAAAATAAGATAGAGATTTCATGTAAATAATGCATAAAAAATCAGCAGATTAAATTTGAAGAAGATCACATTCTTTTTTGGCTGTTTTTAAATCTATAAAAGTATTATCCATTTGAAATTTATCAATATGAATCCTGAATAATGTGTTTTAAAGAATTAGGAGTGTTTGGAAATTTGTAAGCAAATCACTTCATTTCTATAAAAATCTGTAGTTTGTGGCCTGAAAAATAGAGTGATTACACTAGGTTAATAAACTGTTTTTAAATTAGAAATTGTGATTTTGACTTCCAACAAGGGATGTATTGTGAAAAAAATATTCACGCTTTTAACGGTTATGGGTTTAAGTACAGCGGTCTGGGCAGATGCGGATTGGGATTATACTCAGCCTGAGCAATGGTCGACTTTGAGCCAAAAATACTCAGCCTGTAACGGTCTGAACCAGTCGCCAATCAATATTGAGCGAACAGTGAAAGCAGAACTGGAACCGCTCAAGTTCAGCTATAACACCATGATTCATGCGATCGAAAATAAAGGTCATACTGTCCAGGTGGATTTTGCGCAAGGTGGTGAATTGCAGCTGGATGGCGATACCTTTGTACTGAAGCAGTTTCATTTGCATAGTCCAAGTGAAAACCTGATTAAAGGCAAAAGCTATCCACTGGAAATCCACTTTGTCCATGCCAATGCCAAAGGTGAGCTGGCTGTCGTGGGGATGATGTTCGAGCAGGGCGCAGAAAGCCAGATGCTCAAACGCATGTGGAACCGTTTACCGAAAAAGCAGGGTGAGAAAGTGGTTTTGAAAACGCCACAAAATGTGAATCAGATGTTGCCTAAGAATCTGGATTATTATCGCTTTAGCGGCTCGCTGACCACACCTCCGTGTTCGGAAGGGGTACGCTGGCTGATTCTGAAAGATATTCAGCAGGCTTCTGCCAAGCAGATTTCGGAATTTGCCAAATTGATGGGACATCCCAATAACCGTCCGGTGCAGTCATTGAATGGCCGTGTAGTGCTGGAATAATCAATATGAGAGCGAAAAAGCAGACTTTGGTCTGCTTTTTTTAATTCTGATACAAATTTTGAAAGGGCACACTGAAAAGAACTATGTGGCGAAAGCTGAAAGAATTACTATAAGATAGTATTTCCTATTGGTCTTTCCGCTGCCATGCTCTTTGACTTGAAAACCATGATTCAGCCGTTCACAGCGCTTTCGCCACAGCAGAAGAAGCTGGATCATCTGATTGATAAAATCGAGCAACAGAAACAGGAATTAGAACAATGGCAACAGGCTGAAGAAGATCTGCAGCAATATACCCATAAAACATTTATGCCGGTCTATCATGAATTGCATGGCGTACTGTTCAAGCAGCTGGAACAGCTCTGGAAGCACCTGCAGGAAACTACATTTTCCAAGGTAGAACTGGTGGTGCTGGATGAAAAGATTCAGTACCTTGCAAATTATCTAAAAGACTCTCAGGCAATGTCGGTGCAACAAGCCCATAAGGTGAATGAAATCTTCACTTACTATCAGCAACGTGCCGAACATGCCCAATTCAGAAAAAGTCAAAAGAAAATAAATGAACTGGAAACATTCTTTAAGAGTGAGAATGGCTCAGATCTTGCAGATGTAGAAGTATTTGAAGTATGGGAATCAGATCATTTTCAGCAGGTACGTGAGCAAGCCAAGTTAAAACGTCAGCAGGAAAAACAGGAGCAGGCAGCAGCGATGGCAGAGCAGTCATTGAAAACCGTATATTTAAAAATTGCTGCCATCATTCACCCTGACCGTGAAGTGAATGATGTCAAAAAAATCAAGAAAACTGAATTATTACAACGTGCCAATGAGGCTTATGCAGAGCAGGATCTGTTTACGTTACTGAGAATGCAACTGCAGATTGAACAAGATCAGGATGTTTCAAAAAAAGGTTTAAGTGCGGAGCAACTCAAGTTTTATCAACTGGCTTTAGATGCACAAAGTCGGAAATTACAAGATCAGATTGATGCCTTGATCAATAGATTGGTCTGGTCATCGAAAACCAGAATTGCCGTGAAAAAGGCGAAAGGCAAGGTCCAGATTGCTGATCTGTATAAGCAGATTGATGAAGATACTTTAGCCATCAAACAGCAGATTAAAGTGGAAAAAGAACGCCTGATGTATATCAAAAAGGTGAGCGGCTTGGAGATGTTTTTAAGGCATGGGATGCTTTAATCTCTTATTCGTATAGTCATTCTAGATTTAATAATGAAAGTTCCCTCTCCTAGTAGGAGAGGGAAAATAACAATGAAAATAGATCCTCAATTATTAGAATTCGCCAAATCTATGCGCCATACCGCCACCGATGCTGAATATCTCATGTGGCAAGTTTTACGTGCCAAGCGTTTTATAAATCTTAAATTCCGTCGTCAGCATGTAATTGCACCGTATATTGTGGATTTTTACTGCCATGACATTGGTTTAGTGATTGAGTTGGATGGTGGTCAGCATGGAACGGATGATGCAAAAGAATATGATGTTGAACGGACTAAGTTTTTAGAGGCTTTGGGTTTAAAATTGGTGCGTTATTGGAGTCATGATGTGTTGGGAAAGACGGATGTGGTTTTGGAGGATTTGTGGCAGGTGTGTACTGAGCTAAAACTAAAAAATGTAAAAGTTCCCTCTCCCTCGGGGAGAGGGCTAGGGTGAGGGAAGAATTTATAATGAAAGAAATTTAAAAGCACCTCTCCCTGACCCTCTCCTAAAAGGAGAGGGAACGCCATTGTGAAATTCATGCAGGCATTAAATCAAATGACGCTCCCTCTCCCTATGGGAGAGGGCTGGGGTGAGGGTTACATACTTGCCATAATTTTTTGAACTAATGCCATTTTTTGTTCACGTGTCAGCAGATTTATATCTTTTTCTTCAATAAACTCATCTAATGCCGCGACTTGCTTTCCTTTCATATCTTTATAACCGGCAAATTCCTGATAAAAACGATTTAGGTCACACATTTTTACAGTAGCTTTTCCTTTAGGAGTATGAGCTCTTAAGAAATAATGGTCAGGATAATCACAATGATTTGCAGGTACTCGCTCAATATGATTTTCATATGTATCATAGAAAGGGTGAATGATTTTAAAACGACCACTTGTGCTCGGATAGGAAGGTTGTGAGCAGGCTCTATCGCCATCTACATGAGGATTTTTGTCACCTTTTTCTCCATTGCAATCAGGACAGATGACTATTAAATTCTTTGGTTCAAATAAGAATTGAGGAAATAAGGATTTTGGTAAAATGTGCTCTACTTGCCAATGTAATCCATGAGTTGAAAAAATATACTGTTTACAATAAAAGCAAGTAAGTTTTTGATCAGATAGATAGTGAGCACGAACTAGAGATCTAAAAGCTTTCATATTTTTATTTGTCGTATCATTCCAAAGTTGATAATTTTTTTTGTCATAGTTATCAATAAACTTTTGAAGTTCACTAGGTATTAGACACACTTGCATTTTAACCTCTATAGCTCTCAACAAGGTTAAAAAGAATTCGTACCTTATCCTCTTGGTCTATTTTATTTTGATTAATTAAGTTTTTTATATGTTCTATTAAATCTAAAGACTCTTTGTCTAATTCGGTTATTTCTTGGTTATTTAATTGGTTTAATATTAAAATCAATTTTCTAATTAAATATTCGTTATTGTTGCCAGGAAAGTTGAAAACCTCAGAAAGTTGGAAGTCTGATGATCTATTGATTGTATCGCTTGAATTAATTAAATTATTTTTTGATAGATCTAATATGAAGCTTTCATTGTCTAGATTTGATATGAGTAACGGAGAATGAGTAGCAATGAAGAAATGGCAACCCTTGTAATCTTTTGATAATAATTGAATAAGTTCAATAATCTGTTTTTGCCATTCAGGATGTAGATTAATCTCAGGTTCATCAATACATATTAAAGCATTATCTTCTAAGGCATAAATCAATGATAGACCAATTGAGAGAACTGATATTTGCCCAGAACTTAAATCCCTATAAAATAATTCATATGAATGATCTTTTAAAGCAAACCTAATCTTGGATATATTTAAAATTCCACAACGCATTAGTTCATAGCATGCTGGATAGTCAATTAGTTCATCTAAATAAATCGTTTTATTTTGAAAGGATTGAATATCATTAAATATCTTTTTTATCTGGATTGCTGTTTTTTCAGTTGTTGAAACAGTAAGTAAAACCTCTTCTAATATTTTTAATAGCTTGTTTCTATTTTTAATCTCAAATGTGAGTTTTACGTTTCCTTTAATATTTAGGAAATCGAATAATATTTTTATTTTTTTCAGAATTGATGGTTGCTCAATCGATTTAATGGCAACAAAAGGTAATATTTTTTCTAAATTAAGAGTATATGGTCGAGATAAATTGACTGGTAAACCATAATTGATAAAAATTCTATAAAGCTCTGATTTGAAATAATCAACATCAGTCTCAATAGGTGTTTTTTTTATCTTATGTAAATCTGAGTGTTCGATATTTGTTAGTTTAATGTATTTAGGATTAAAAAAATCAGGGAATTTATTGTTTAAAGTATTTGATATTGCAATAATTTTATTGAAGTTATAGGCTGGTGAATCTAGAGTTGTACTAATAATTGAATTCAGTAATCGACTTTTACCAGTTGCATTATTACCAGTAATAATAGTAAAAACATTTTGAAAGGGTTTTAGTCTGCTGGCATTACAGAAGTTCAGAGTCTTTTTATGAAAATTATAAGTTTGTATGTATGGCATATAAATGTATAAAGGACTGAATAATCAGCCCTTTATACTACAAATTAGATCAAACTAACAACACATTAAAGCGCTGCAATTTGCTCCATATTTGCTTTAATCTTCGCTAACTGATCAGCAAACTCAGCAAGTTTCACTTTCTCGCCTTCAACCACAGCCGCAGGTGCTTTCGCCACAAAACCTTCATTGCTAAGTTTAGTGGCAATTTGGTCATGTTGCTTTTGAACCTTGTCTAAGTCTTTTTGTAGACGACCTAATTCCGCTTTAGGGTCAATTAAGCCCTTCATTGGCACATATACAGATACGTGACCGACTACAGAAGATGAAGACAATGGTGGTTGTTCGCCATCAGCCAAGAAGATAATGCTTTCAACTTTAGCCAATGCTTTGAACAACGGTTCAATACGTGCAATCTGCGCTTTTTCAGCATCAGTGGTATTTTGCAGCAGAACAGGCAACAAACGCGCATTACCTAGACCCATCTCGCCACGGATATTACGTACCGCACCAATCAAACCTTGCAGCCATTGCATATCTGCTTCAGCCTGGTCATTCATCAATGCTTGCTCAGCAACAGGGTACGGCGCCAACATAATAGTTTCGCCAGTGATGCCAAGTTTCGGCGCAAGTGTTTGCCAGATTTCTTCAGTCAAGTACGGCATTAACGGATGAGCCAAACGTAAAGATGCTTCCATTACTGCAAGAAGAACACGACGTACTTCAGCTTTACGCTCTTCAGACACATTTTCATCGTTCAGAACCGGTTTGGTTAATTCAACATACCAGTCACAGTATTCATTCCAGATGAACTCATAAATCGCTTGCGCAGCCAGATCTAAACGGTAGGTTGCAAATGCTGTTTGCACCGCTTGTTCCGCTTTTTGCAGACGGCTTACGATCCATTGTTCAGGCAATTCCCAAAGGTCTTGACGTGCTTCTGAACCAATAGTTTGACCTTCGACATTCATCATCACGAAACGTGTTGCGTTCCAGATTTTATTGGCAAAGTTACGGTAACCTTCAACACGTTTCATGTCGAACTTGATGTCACGACCAGTGTTGGCAAGCGCACAGAAGGTGAAACGAACCGCGTCTGTACCGTAAGATTGAATACCTTCAGGGAATTCTTTACGGGTTGATTTTTCAATCTTCGCTGCTTGTTTCGGGTTCATCAAACCTGTTGTACGTTTTTGTACTAAGGTTTCAAGATCCACACCATCAATCAAGTCTAATGGATCAAGTACGTTACCCTTAGATTTAGACATCTTCTGACCTTCGCCATCACGTACCAAACCGTGAACGTACACGGTTTTAAACGGCACTTGTGGCGTACCATCTTCATTCTTCATGAAGTGCATGGTCAGCATGATCATACGTGCCACCCAGAAGAAGATGATGTCAAAACCAGTGACAAGCACATCAGTCGGGTGGAAGGTATTTAAGAAGTAGTTGGCTTTGTCTTTCGCTTCGTCGCCAGTCCAACCTAAAGTTGAGAATGTCCAAAGACCTGAAGAGAACCATGTATCCAATACGTCTTCGTCTTGGTTTAATTGAACATCGGCAGGGATGTTGTTTTTCGCCCGAACTTCAGCTTCATCACGGCCAACATATACATTGCCTTCCGCATCGTACCAAGCAGGGATACGGTGACCCCACCACAATTGACGCGAGATACACCAGTCTTGAATGTTGTTCATCCACGCCATGTACATGTTGTTGTACTGTTCAGGCACAAACTTAATGCGACCATCCTGCACCGCTTCAATCGCAGGTTTCGCAAGCGGTGCAATTTTTACATACCATTGATCTGTCAATAGAGGCTCAACAATCACGCCTGAACGGTCACCGCGAGGTGGTTTTAATGTGTAAGGTTGGATCTGATCTAACCAGCCTTCAGTTTCAGCTTGTTCAACGATCTTCTTACGTGCTTCAAAACGTTCTAAACCAATGTAATCTGCAGGCGCAGGAATGGTTTTAGAAATTTGCTCGCCCGCTTTCGCGATGTATTCAAACTCAGCCAACACTTCAGCATTTTTGTTGAAAATGTTGATGATTGGCAATTCGCAACGTTTACCCACTTCATAGTCATTGAAGTCGTGTGCAGGGGTGATTTTTACACAGCCTGTACCGAATTCTTTGTCTACATATTCGTCTTTTACGATTGGAACTGCACGACCTGTGATTGGTAAGATTATATTTTTACCTACTAGATCAGCATAACGTTCATCATCCAGTGCAACCGCAACCGCAGTATCACCCAATAATGTTTCAGGACGCGTCGTTGCAACCACGATGTGATCTTTACCATCGTGGGTGCGGAGTGACTTATCTTCAAAGAAATATTTGAAGTGCCACAATGAACCTGCTTCTTCTTTATCAGACTCAACTTCCAGGTCAGAAAGGGCAGTTTGCAGTTTTGGATCCCAGTTCACCAGACGTTTGCCGCGGTAGATCAGGCCTTCTTCGTGAAGTTTTACAAACACTTCTTTTACTGCGTTTGATAAACCATCATCCATCGTGAAGCGTTCACGTGACCAGTCAACCGAAGAACCTAAGCGACGGATTTGACGGGTAATGTTACCGCCAGACTGTTCTTTCCATTCCCAGACTTTTTCGATGAACTTTTCACGACCCAGGTCATGACGGCTAATCCCTTGTGCACCCAGCTGACGCTCAACCACCATTTGCGTTGCAATACCTGCGTGGTCAGTACCCGGTTGCCAAAGCGTATTTTTACCAGACATACGGTTGAAACGCGTCAAGGCATCCATGATGGCATTGTTGAAACCATGACCCATGTGCAGGCTACCAGTGACGTTTGGTGGCGGAATCATGATACAGAAAGATTCGCCTTTTTCAGACGGCTTAAAGTAACCACGCTCTTCCCAAGTTTGGTACCATTTTTTCTCGATCTCGGTCGGATCGTAGGTTGTCGCGATATTTTGCGCTGAGTCAGTCATAGTCTAAACAGATCAAAAGTGAATGAAAAATTGGATCTATTGTAGCAAAAAAAATAGTGCATGCGGCAGCTTAACCAAATGCAAACTTTAGCCAATTGGCATGTATAGCAACTCATCGTATGATAGATTGATAAAAAAACGCGACTCATCGCAGCATATCAAAAAGGATAATAAGATGAGCTATAACATTTCCCTGAAGCTTCAACCCGAAACCCATCAGCGCTTTAAAGACCTTCATTCCAGATTAAATGCCGGCGAGCGAGACAGTCTTGCCAGACCCTTAGGTGAAAATCTGGCCGATATGGCCTGTGAAATTATTGACCAGATTTTTGGTCAGGTGGTGCAGTTGGCCAATTCACCGGACAGCGAGTCCGAAAAAGTGATTCAGCAGATTATGCATAACACCCGTAAATATATGCCGTGGTCGGTTTCGTTGTTTGGCAATGAGCGTCTGATGCCTATGGTGAACTATTTGCATCGCATGACCTATGAGCATCAAGGTGATGCTTTTGTTCGATATCCGGTGGAAAAATTGCTGGTGATGGAGTTGCTCGGCTGTATTGACCAGATGAAAAATGGTAATCATCAATATGTATCACCCGCTTTAAAAGCCTTTACTCAGGTGGTCGATCAAGGGGTGACACATCTGATCCGTGAACCGAAAAAAATGTTGAAATTTAATGTAGTGGTCGATAAAACCTTGAATGGGGTGATTCATTTAACCACCCAGTTAGGCTATAAACGTTTTGACAAGCTCGGTAGCATCTATGATGCCGATACGATGAGTTATTATTTTGAGCATTTGCTGGCATTTCTGGAAGATGAAATGCAGCACCATATTCATTAAAACAAGGGAAAGAGGATTTCATGGCGAAAGTTGAAGACTTAAATGGAAAAGTGGTCTGGATTACCGGCGCATCTTCAGGGATTGGCAAGGCGATTGCCCAGCAATGTGCTGAACTCGGAGCCCAGGTGGTACTGACTGCACGCCGGCATGCAGAACTGGAAAATGTTCGCCAAAGTCTCACCAATGCAGATCAGCATATTTCAGTCATTGCCGATATCACAGATGAAAGTCAGGTTCGTCATGCTTATGAACAGGTTTTGCAACAAAAAGGCCGGATCGACTGGCTGATTAATAATGCTGGGCTGAGTCAACGTGCTTTGATTCAGGACACCACCATGCAGACTGAACGTGCCATTATGGAAGTGGATTATTTCTCGCAGGTGTTTCTCACCAAAATGGTATTACCGACCTTTCTGGCACAAAAAACAGGTCGTATCGTGTTTATTTCCAGTGTGGCAGGTTTGCTCGGTACCCAGTATCGCGCATCCTATTCCGCAGCCAAAGCAGCGATTCATATGTGGGCCAACAGCTTGCGTGCTGAAGTGGCTGATCAGGGCGTGCAGGTCTCGGTGATTTTCCCTGGCTTTGTTCAAACCAATGTGTCGTTTAATGCTTTAAATGGGGAAGGCAAACCGCAAGCCAAGCAGGATGAAGCGATTGAAAATGGGTTGTCAGCAGAGGATTTTGCCCGTCAAAGCGTACAAGCCTTGCAGTGTGGCGAAGAATATATTGTGATTGGTGGCAAGAAAGAAAAACTTGGCGTGCTGGTTTCACGTATTTCCCCCAAGGTGCTGTACAAAATGATTCGCAAGACCAAGGTGAAATAAGAGATTTAAAGTTTTATCAAATTCAGGCAATTTTCTCTTGAGCGAATTGAACCTGATTACGGCCCATCTGTTTGGCCTGATACATGGCATGATCAGCCGCTAAAGTGGCTTCTTTAATCTGATTAGGATGATTGAAGAAGCTGACTCCGATACTGATAGTCAGGTAAATATGCTGCTGTTCATGATGTAATGGGGTTTCTTCAAGCTGCAACCGGATCCGTTCAGCAATTTTAAAGGCGGCATCTTTTTGAATGTCATGCAAGACGAGCAGAAACTCTTCACCACCAATACGTGACACTTGGTCTTTGTCTCGAATATTGGCTTTAAATATCTGACTGATATGTTGTAAAACCAGATCACCGACCTGATGTCCATAACGATCATTAACGGCTTTGAAATGATCTAGATCTGCCATCAAAACTGCATGCTGTAAGGCGGGATTGGGATCTATTTTTTGAATATAGGCTTCAAAGCCACGACGGTTTAATAATCCGGTCAGCGGGTCGTGATGGCGCTCCCGTTGCAACTTTCGCACCAGATCCAAAATTGCACAGCCAATGAATGAACCTAAAAAGATCAGATCAATCAGCAGCAGGAGCAGCTGCGTAAATGCCCATGCCGGTTCGTAATGGGCGACAAATCCCTGATCCTCAAGTAAAACAGAGAACAGTAAGGCACGCCCCATGATGATAAACACGGTCGCAAAGGTAAAAATTTTCAGGTAACTGTCGATACGTAAGCGTGTACTTGTCCGAATAAAGGCAAGCGGGCGGTGCAAATAAATTGCCGCAGTAATGCTACCAATAATCAGCAAACGGGCAGTCTGGTCAGCAGTCACTTGGGTAAAGTAGTAAATGCCAAACGCACCCAAGGCAATCAGGTAAATATAGTTCGGCCATTCATAGTCGATTTTTAAACGCTCATAAATGGCTTTGCTGTGAAAGGTACAGGACAAAAAATAAAGAGCAGCAATGAAACTGGATATTTCCACCAAAACTGATGCCGATAAAACGGTATTGAGTAATATCGTCACGCCAATCAGAATCAGTGCATAAGCATAAGATCTTAAATAATTAGGTAAGCCTTTATAATAGGAAATACTCAGCGTGATGATCCCCAGGCTCGACATGATGCTGGGCACGAGTAGACTGTAAAAATTCAAATCCGGGATCAGCATGTTAGATTATAATGTGAGCAGATGTGTGAATAATATCATTTATTGCGATGAAAAATATAAATAAAATGGATAATCAAACTAATCGAAATGACCTGTTGAACCGCTCGATATTTTATAAAAACTCAAAAAAATAATATCAAAATGCCCCTTACTCCTGATGATCATTGAGCTGAAAAGGCATTTGTTTTAGTCCAAATCGATGGACGTATTTATAAAATGCTACCAATTTGGACTTGTAGTTTTATCCTGAAAATTTAAGGTGGAAACAGGATGAAAATATAAAGGATCTATCTTAATGAAAACCCCGGTGCCCGATTATCTCCAGCATGTATTAACGGTCTGTCATGATAATGATCAGGGCGCTTTGGCTGATTATATCCCTGAACTGGCAGCGGTAGATCCAAACAGGTTCGCTTTGGCGCTGACTACGGTGGATGGCACGATTTATTCCACGGGAGATGATGAAACCGAATTTACCATGCAGTCGATGTCCAAGCCTTTTGCCTATGCCTTGGCATTACAGCATTTGGGAATTCCAGCAGTACTGGAAAAGGTCGGCGTTGAACCTTCAGGAGAGGCTTTTAATCAGATTTCACTGGATAAAGAAACCAATCTTCCGAAAAATCCAATGATTAACTCGGGTGCGATCACCACGCATTCTTTGATTCCGGTACAAAAAGGCATTTCACGTGCGGAATGCTTGCGCCGTTTTTTTAGTGAGCTGGCAGGCCGTCAACTGGAATTCGACAAGCAGGTATATAAGTCGGAAGTCAAAACTGCATTCCGGAACCTATCGATTGGCTATATGCTGCGTACTGTAGGTGTGCTTGATTCGGATCCTGTGGAAATCGTCAATGGATACATCAAGCAATGTGCGATTAAAGTGACGGTCAAAGATCTGGCAAATATCTGTAGTGTGCTCGCCAATGGCGGTGTTCAGGCCAAAACGGGCAAACAGCTGCTAGAGCGTGATGTGGTGCGCCAAGTGCTCAGCGTGATGATGACCTGTGGCATGTATGATGCGGCGGGTGACTGGCTGACGACGGTGGGCATTCCTGCCAAAAGTGGTGTATCGGGCGGAATTATCGGGGTATTGCCTGGGCAGGTGGGAATTGTGGTTTTTTCTCCTAAAATTGATGAGCATGGGCATAGTGTACGTGGCGTGGATATTTTTGAGCGTTTGTCGCGGGACATGGGCTTGCATCTGATGGAAGGGACGCCATCGGCACAGACCATTTTGCAAAGTCGTTATACTGTAGGTAAGAACAATGACATTGTCGTGTATGAGCTGCGCGGTGTATTGCAATTTACCGAATCGGAAATGTTGCTACGGATTTTGCAGGATGAGCCAGACGCTAAAACACGTATAGTCATAGACCTGACCAATTTGACTTTGATTCATGATGTGGGTGCACGCATGTTATTTGAAGGTGTCAAACGTTTACAAGCGAATGGGCACAAAGTGGTGGTCATTGACTCAGAAGGCGTATTGGGTGAGGAACAGGTGAAAGGCAATAAGCGGGTAGTGGTGACAGAAGAGTTAGAGCGCTATTTAGAGAAGTTTAGTTAAGCCATACTTATAGGGATGAGTATGCCTTTCATTATTTGTGCTTTTAAACTTACTCAGTAGAGGAAATGAAATATAAAAAAGCCCCGAACAGTGTCGAGGCTCTTTTCAAATCTTGAAAAGTTTATTTAATATGCTCGGCAATGTCCGTAAAGATCACGCCTAAGCCATGTGCACCAGCATCTGGATAACCTAAGCTACGATCACCGACTGTACCGGCACGGCCCATACGCGCTACGATGTCTTTGGTAGATTCTGCACCTTTTACCGCAGCCTCTGCACCCAAGACAAAGTTTTCTTTAAACGTCTTGTCGGTATTGGCTGACCAAGAGTCTGCGCAAGGTGCAAGTGCATCAATCAGGGTTTTATCACCGACCACAGCACCACGACCAAATGAACGCTCACCTGTCACTTGAATACCTTTAACCGCAGCTTGCAGCATCTCGGCAAAATCTGCCACGCTTAGGATTTGTTTACCTTGAATGGCTTTGCTGGCTGAACGGAAAGCAGAACCCCAAATTGGCCCTGACGCACCGCCACAATGTTCCATAATAATCATGGAACTATTCAGCAAGAATTCATCCATCTGTTGTGCTTGAATCAGGCTTTGCCATTCGCGTTTCAGTTGTTTAAAGCCTTTGGCGACGCTCATACCAAAATCGCCGTCACCTGCATGGGCATCCAGCTCGCAGAATGGCACTTCGTTTTTGATGATGCAGGCCGCCATCACATCGACCACATAACGCATGTTTTCAATCGTGAATTGCTCGTTCTGAATTTCAGCATGTTCTGCTTGGGTTTCAACTTCGGTATTGGCGGTTTGTTTTGCTGCTGCATCTTGTGCTGCAAATTCAAATGGTAGTGCAGGTGAGCCATCAAGCTTTAAGGCAGGGGTATTGGCTTCCGCATCCAGATAGGTTTTCAGTTCATCATCCACAGCAAGTAATGAGACCGATGCACCATTCATGTCGATACTGGTCATGTAGTTGCCAACAAATGTACGGTAAATCTTGATGCCTTTACGTGCCAGATGTTCGCATACATCATTGTTAAATACATACAGTTCTTGCATTGGTGTTGAACCAAAGCCATTCACCAACAACGCAACTTCTTGCATGTCAGGACGGTCAAGAAATAAGTCATCGACCATACGTTGTGCCATTTCTTTCGATGGCAGGATTTTTTCACGACGAATGCCGGGTTCACCGTGGATGCCGACGCCGTATTCCATTTCATCATTCGCCAAGGTGAAGGTGGGTGTGCCTTTGGCAGGAACGGTACAAGAGGTAAAGGCAAAACCAAGGCTAATCACGTTATCTGCTGTTTTTTGAGCCAGCTCTTTCACGCGAGCAAGTTCATAACCTTTAGAGGCAGCAGCACCGGCAATTTTATGCACGAAGATGGTACCAGCAACACCACGACGGCCGACCGTGTAGAGGCTGTCTTTGACTGCAATATCATCCGCCACTTTTACATAATCGACTTTAATGCCATCTTCCGCAGCCAATGCAGCACCATTCTGGAAATTCATCATATCGCCAGAATAGTTTTTAATGATCATGAGCACGCCTTTGTCTGTTGCGACGTGTTGGAGTGCTTTATAGACCTGAATTTGTGAAGGTGATGCGAATACGTCACCGCATACGGCCGCGTCTAACATGCCTGTACCGACAAAACCTGCATGTGCAGGTTCATGCCCGCTACCACCACCACTGATCAGTGCGACGTTATTGTGTTTTTGTTTACGTGAAATGATTTTGTGGGATTCGGTAAATTGTAGTTCAGGGTGGGCAAGGACAAAGCCTTTGCACATTTCGACAACGATGTTTTCAGCATCGTTCATGAGTTTCTTCATTGGAACACCAATAGTCATGGATTTGGGAGATAAATTTATTGGTCTATTATTCATGAAAGTGATGATTTTTGCAGACTTAAAAATGTAAAAAAGGAGAGTTTAAGTGTGATAGCCTAAAAAATACAAAATTCAATGAATAGATAGAGCGATATGTGAATTTAATAGCTTAATAAAGTTGAAGATATTTAAGTTTTAATATTTAATAAAAGAAATTAAATCAATATCTAAAGAAAAATGTCACCGAAAGAACCTATCGATTTTGCAAAAGAAATTGCAGCAATAAACATTAAAGATATTAATGAAGCAAGAACAAGGCAAATTTATATTGATAGTGTTTTTTATGATGTATTTCAATGGCCTAAGGTGAATGTGCCTGTAGAAGATCATACAAATACAGGATTTATTGATTACAAGTTTGTGAATTCATCAGGAAGAGCTATTTTAATTCTCGAAGCTAAAAAAACAGGAAATTACTTCGAATTACCTAGTACATATAATGATAGAGCAAATAGTTTTTTCTGTTCAGTAAAAGTATTGTTGACTGACCCTGCAATAAAAACAGCAATAGAGCAGGTAAGAAGATATTGTGTAGATGAAGGGTGTCAATTAGCAGGTATAACCAATGGGCATCAATGGATTTTTTTTAAAGCATTTGAGAATGGAAAAAAATGGGTAGATTTAAAAGCATTTGTAATAAAGAATAATGATTATTATGAACAGAGCTTCATTGAAGCTAACAATTTATTTAATTTTCATAATATGTGTGCTGGAAATTTAATAAATTTATTAGGAGATACTGATTGGAATAATAGAGAGTTATTTAGACCCTCAGAAAAAATTACAGTTTATGATCAAAAAGTTGAGTCTAATAGATACTCTACGCATATAAGAAAGTTTATTAATAAATATTTTGGGGTTATTGACCCAAATGAACAAGAGTTTATGAATGAATGCTATGTTCATGAACGAAACTTCGAAAAAACAGTTTCTAATTTTCAGGCGATTGTTAAAGATACAGTGACCCCCTTTTTTAAAGATCATGGGGTTGAAGAAATCAAAGAGTATGAGGAGTTTTCTACTCTTACTCAAAATATAAAAAACAAGCTTAGTAAAAAGTTATATTCAGACGTAATTATACTTTTTGGTGGTAAAGGGGCAGGCAAATCTACTTTTTTAAAAAAAATGGTTTTTCACAATCCACCTGATTTTTTTGAAAACAATGCAAAATTTATTTTTGTTGATTTATTAGATAGGGAAGAAAATAAAGAGAAGATTAAAGATTATATATATCAATCTATGATTGAGGATTTGGATGAATGGGATATATTAAACTCTGATAGAGGTACATTATTAGAATTTTTTAAACAAGAATTTGAATTAGCAAAGAAACAAGATCTTTATGGTTTAAATGAAAATTCAGAAATATATAATGTTAAATTAAATGATTTAGTTATAGTGTGGAAAGCTGATAAGCTGAAAGTAATCGAAAAATTAGTTCATAGATGGAATTCGAGAAATAAAGGCTGTATTTTTATTTTAGATAATACAGATCAGTTTTCTAATGAAATACAGGATTATTGTTTTCAAATAGCACATACTATTTCGACAGATTTAAAATGCTTAGTAATTATATCAATGCGGGAAGAAAGATATTATTCTTCTCGACTACATGGTACATTGGATGCATACCAAAATTATGGTTTTCATATTGCTTCGCCTGCAACACGAATGGTGTTTAATAGAAGGATTCAATATGTGCTTAATAAATTAAGTTCACCAAAATTCTGCAAACAAGAATTTAGAAGTGATACACGCGAAGAAATAATAAAAAATTTACAAACTTTTTTTTATATTTTAAAAACTGAATTCACAAAAAATAATGGTCATTTAAATGATTTTTTAAATTCATGTGCACATGGGAATACACGAATTGCTTTAGATTTATTTAGAGGATTTGTTAATTCAGGTTATACGAATATTGATGAAATGGTAAATGCTGGTAGATGGACTATCCAGGTTCATCAAGTTGTAAAACCATTAATGATTCCAGATAGGATTTTCTATAATGAAGAATTAAGTATAGTTCCTAATATTTATAAAGTTAGAGATTTAAAAAATGGTTCTCATTTTACTGGGGTTAGAATTTTAGAGAATTTAAGGACGGCTTCTATTGATGGTTATACATCTATTGGTGTGCTGAAAGAATATTTTGCTACACATTTTAATATGTTGTCAGATTTTGAAGAAAATATAGATAATTTTTTGAAAAGTGGTTTAGTCGAGTCAAATAATAGAATTGATTATTATTGTGATAAAGTGGACTCTATAAAACTTACAAGTTATGGTCATTATGTATTAACTAATTTGTGTTTATATGTGACTTATCTTGAACTTGTTAGTATAGATTGTGCCTTATATGATCAAAAATATGCTAATGAATTATCTGAATTATCAAGAACTGAGTTTGGTTTAATTAAATCATATAATCGAGAACAACGGATAGAACGAGTAGAAACTAGGTTGAAAAAGGTAGAAGTTTTTATTAATTATTTACTATCACAACAGCAATTAGAAAAAGAACGATTTTCTATTTCTATGGATTTTGCAGATAGATTATATGAAAGTTTTAAAGAGCAATCAGAAAAAGTTTTACAGAGTGCTCGTAAACAAAAATAAAAAATCCCCTCATTTGAGGGGATTTTTCTTCTCTAAACTAGAGGATTCTTACACGATAGAATCATCCAAATTCGGCGCTAACCAACGTTTCGCCTCATCCAACGTCCAACCTTTACGCTTCGCATAATCTTCCAGCTGATCACCAGAGATTTTACCCACGTTAAAGTATTCAGTTTCAGGGTTTGCATAGTAGAAACCGCTCACTGATGAAGGCGGCCACATCGCAAAGCTTGAAGTCAGGTAAGTACCAATCTTGTCAGTGGTACCTAACCAGTCGAACAAGGGCGCTTTTTCAGAATGTTCAGGACAAGCAGGGTAGCCCGGTGCAGGACGAATACCCACATACTTCTCTTTGATCAACTCATCATTTGAAAGCTGTTCATCTGCCTGGTAGCCCCAGAACTCTTTACGGATACGCTGGTGCAAATGTTCTGCAAATGCTTCAGCAAAACGGTCACCCAAAGCTTGAACCATAATCGCGTTATAGTCATCGCCTTTGGCTTTGTATTCTTGAGATAACTCTTCCGCACCGAAGATTGACACGGCAAAGCCACCCAAGTAATCCTGAGCTACATCTTTTGGCGCAATAAAGTCAGCCAGAGAGTAGTTTGCTTTGCCAGTGACTTTGTCAGACTGCTGACGTAAGTGTTCGAAGCTGTGCGTTATATTGCCTGATTCATCAGCAACGGCAACTGTATCTGCTGCTACACGGTTTGCAGGATAAATACTAAACGTCGCACGCGCATCGAAACGTTTATTCTCGATGATGTCTTTCAGCATTGCTTGCGCTTGTTCATACAAGTCACGCGCTGCTTCACCAACAACTTCATCTTCAAGGATTTTCGGGAATTTACCCGCCAAGCTCCATGAAATAAAGAACGGCGTCCAGTCAAAATATTCCACCAGAGTTTCAAGCGGATAATTTGTGAAAGTTTCTGAACCGATGAAGTTCGGCTTAACCGGTGCATTCTTGTCGAAGTCGATCTTGAAGCCGTTTTCAACCGATTCTTGATAAGACAATTTAGCCGCTTTCGGTTGCTTGTTCGCAAGACGGGTACGGATTTTTTCATAATCCGCTGCATAGTCAGCCAAAAGCTTAGGTTTCATCTCAGGAGAGAGCAACTGCGTTGCTACACCTACGGCACGCGAAGCATCCGCAGTATAAAGCACACCATCATTATGATATTGCGGTGAGATTTTCACTGCGGTATGCGCTTTAGAAGTCGTCGCACCACCAATCATTAATGGAATGTTAAAGCCTTTACGTTGCATTTCTTTGGCAACAAAGACCATTTCATCCAACGACGGCGTGATTAGACCAGACAAACCGATGATATCGACTTTTTCATCAATCGCAGTTTGCAGAATCTTCTCGCATGGCACCATCACGCCCAGATCCACGATGTCATAACCGTTACAGCCTAATACTACACCAACGATGTTCTTACCGATGTCGTGTACGTCACCTTTCACCGTAGCCAGCAGGATTTTACCTTTAGCTTCAGCTTGAGTTTTCTCGGCTTCAATGAACGGGTTCAACCACGCCACAGCCTGTTTCATCACACGTGCTGATTTGACTACTTGTGGTAAGAACATTTTACCAGCACCGAACAGATCGCCGACCACATTCATACCGGCCATCAATGGGCCTTCAATCACATCCAGTGGGCGTGTAGAGTTTAAACGCGCTTCTTCAGTATCCTGGTCGATATAAGTCGTGATGCCTTTTACTAAAGCATATTCAAGACGTTTCTCAACAGACTCATTACGCCATTCCAGATTTTCTTCGGCTTTTTGCGTACCACTTTGACCACGGTACTTTTCAGCAACAGCAAGCAGTTTTTCAGTTGCTTCCTGACCGCTTTCACCCTGGTTCTGGTTTAAAACAACATCTTCAACGGCTTCTTTCAATTCTTTATCGATGTCATCGTAAATTGCCATCTGACCGGCATTCACGATACCCATAGTCATGCCTTGCTGAATGGCATGGTACAGGAACACTGAGTGAATCGCTTCACGCACCGGTTCATTACCACGGAACGAGAACGATACGTTGGATACACCACCAGAAATCATCGCATTTGGCAGGTTCTGTTTAATCCAGCCAGTCGCTTCAATAAAGTCCACACCATAGTTGTTGTGTTCTTCAATACCGGTCGCAATCGCAAAGACGTTCGGGTCAAAGATAATATCTTCAGACGGGAAGCCCACTTCATTCACCAGAACATCATATGAACGCTTACAGATTTCTTTTTTGCGCGCAGCTGTATCGGCCTGACCATCTTCATCAAATGCCATCACGATGACCGCGGCACCATATTGACGGCAGAGGCGGGCACGTTCGACAAACTCGTCATGACCTTCTTTCAGGGAAATCGAGTTCACCACGGCTTTACCTTGCACACATTTCAGGCCCGCTTCGATAATCTCCCATTTAGAAGAATCCAGCATGATTGGCACACGTGAAATATCCGGCTCAGAAGCAATCAGATTCAGGAAATGTACCATCGCACCTTGCGAATCGAGCATGCCTTCATCCATGTTGATGTCAATGATTTGTGCACCGGCTTCAACCTGTTGACGGGCAACATCAAGCGCTTCGGCGAAGTTTTCTTCACGAATCAGACGCAGGAATTTTTTCGAACCGGTGACGTTGGTACGTTCACCGACGTTCACAAACAGTGAATCTTTGGTGATATTAAATGGCTCTAAACCACTTAAACGACACGCCGGTTCAATTTCAGGAATTTGACGAGGGGTAATGCCTGCAACAGCATTTGCAATCGCGCGGATATGATCCGGCGTAGTGCCACAGCAACCACCGGTAATATTAATTAAGCCACTTTCAGCAAATTCTTTAATAAATGCTGCAGTTTCTTCCGGCGTTTCATCATATCCACCGAAGGCATTTGGCAAACCAGCGTTTGGATGCGCTGAAACAAAGGTATCGGCAACGTCAGACACGGTTTTCACGTGTGGACGCATCGCATCTGCACCCAGCGCACAGTTAAAGCCGATAGAAAGTGGCTCCGCATGGCGCATCGAGTTCCAGAAAGCTTCAGCGGTTTGACCAGTCAATGTACGACCTGATGCATCCGTGATCGTACCTGAAATCATGATTGGCAGTTCATAGCCTAATTCTTTAAAGACTTCTTTTACTGCAAAGATGGCAGCTTTGGCATTTAAAGTATCGAACACAGTTTCGATCAGGATGATGTCTGCACCACCTTCGATCAAGGCCTTGGTCGATTCAATATAGTCAACTTTGAGTGCATCAAAAGTGATGTTACGGAACGCCGGATCATTCACGTTTGGAGAAATAGAAGTGGTACGCGATGTCGGACCAATCACACCTGCCACAAAGCGTGGTTTTTCAGGCGTTGAATATTTGGCACAGGCTTCTTTGGCCAGACGCGCTGCTTCACGGTTAATTTCGGGAACCAGATCTTCCATATGGTAATCCGACATTGAAACGCGGGTACCGTTAAAGGTATTGGTTTCAATAATGTCGGCGCCAGCTTCCAAGTAAGCTTCATGAATGCCTTGAATGATTTGTGGCTGAGTCAGCACCAGCAAATCATTATTACCTTTGAGATCATAGGCCCAGTCAGCAAAACGCTCACCACGATAATCGGCTTCTTCCAGTTTATGGCGCTGGATCATGGTACCCATCGCACCATCGATAATTAAAATTCTTTTGGCAAGAAGTTCTTTTAAAGTGGTAAGTGTAGACATTCAAACTTTCTCAGCAGAAATCAAAAAAAACGATGCTAATCTTAGCAGATTAGTTGGCTGATTTCTGCTGGCATTGCTCAGAATGATGGATAAGCATGATATGAAAATTTGATAAGTCATCTAGACAAACAACAAGTTTTAAAATCCGGATCAGAAAATATTGCAATCTCGAATCTGATTCGATGTCTTTGAGGCAGTAAACAAAATCAAAAAATTAAGCTGATGCTTTCATTCATGAAATTGTCATATTGATGGCTTATGCTGTGCAAATGAAACTTTTGCTCAGCTTGATGACAGGCAGGGTTTGAATCGTTTTGGTAGCAAAATATGTGCGGTTGCTAAGCTTAAATAAGCTGGAATCTTATCTTAAGTAAATGATTTATAAAATCAAAATCTAGTGTTTTAGTCGGAATTAAACAGGACGAATAGCAGCAAGAAAATCCAAATAATTGCTTCATATGACAGCAGTTTGTCATATAATTGTCACAATTTAACTGAACAATATGGGGATTCTTGAATCCTCTATTCCTGCTTGCATGAATCCTAATCAAACTCCCGTAGATTCAGCACACGGGTCGGCTTCCCAAAAGTCGACCAATGTTCATGTGCCCACACCGAAATTTTTTATGCCGGTGTTCCTGACTCTTATTATCACTACGCTGATTTATATCGGCTTCCAGTTGTCTGCAGATTTAGCGCATGTACCGGCCTTGGGCTTGTATTCAGTTATTTTGTTAGCGACGGCACTTTTTATTGCGTTGAGCTTTGAGTTCGTCAATGGCTTCCACGATACCGCCAATGCAGTTGCCACGGTCATTTATACCAATGCACTTTCTGCTCCCGTCGCAGTGATGTGGGCCGGTTTCTGTAACTTCCTTGGGGTTATGGTCGCCAGTGGTGCGGTCGCTTACGGCATTATTGCGTTATTGCCGGTCGAGCTGATCATGAATGTCGGTTCCGGAGCAGGCTTTGCTATGGTCTTTGCCATGCTGATCGCGGCAATTCTGTGGAATCTGGGAACCTGGTTCCTCGGTATTCCGGCATCCAGTTCTCATACCCTGATCGGTTCGATTCTGGGTGTGGGCATCATGAACTATATTCTGAATGCCGGTACTGGCGCTTCAGGTATAGACATGGAGCAGGTGATGAAAGTCGGTAAGGCGCTGTTATTTTCGCCTTTAATCGGTTTTGTATTTGCTGCGATTGTGTTCCTGCTGGTGAAAAAAATCTTCAAGCGTCAACTGGAACTGTTCCAGCCACCTGAAGGCAACAAGCCACCACCACCATTGATTCGTGCCATGCTGATCTTCACCTGTACTGGGGTGAGCTTTGCCCATGGTTCAAATGACGGTCAAAAAGGTATGGGCCTGATCATGCTGATCCTGATCGGCTGTGTACCGTTGGCGTACTCGCTCAACAAAAATCTGGATGCACAACATATTCAGTCTTTTGGTCAGTTATCTGCACAAACAGCGGATGTGATCTATCCAAATCATCAGGATATTCCGGATGAACAAGCCCGTGATGTGATCACCAAGTACATTCAGACCAAGGAAATTACCCCTGAAGTCGTGCCTGCATTGGCAAGTTTGACGGATCATCTGGGTGAAAAAGTTGGTAGCTATACCAGCATTAAGGATGTTCCTGAAGCTCAAGTGTCTGAATTCCGCAACGACATGTACCTGAGCACCACAGCATTTAAACGTCTGGATAAAGCAGAAGCTTTACCAACAATGAGTGCTGCACAGGAAAAAACAGTAGATGAATACCGTGATAATCTGGATTCATTCCTGCAATACATTCCGACCTGGGTAAAAGTGGCGACAGCCTTGGCGCTTGGTCTGGGTACGATGGTCGGCTGGAAGCGTATTGTCGTGACTGTCGGTGAGCGTATTGGTAAACAGCATATGACTTATGGTCAGGGTATGTCTGCCGAACTTGTTGCGATGTCGACTATTGCGGCAGCAGATGGTTTCGGTATGCCGGTATCAACCACCCATGTATTGAACTCTGCAGTAGCGGGCACCATGGTGGCCAACAAGTCAGGTCTGAACTTCCAGATGGTGAAAACGATTCTGTCTGCCTGGATCTTTACTTTGCCTGCAACGATCTGCCTGTCAGGCGGTTTGTATTGGGTACTGTTAAAAGTGTTCTAAGTTATTTAGACATAAAAAAAGCTGCTCTAGAGCAGCTTTTTTTATGGGTGGAAGAAAAATTAAGGATGTAAAAGAGGAATCTAAATTACGATTAAGGCGACAGGGATGTCGCCGTTAGGCTGTGATATAGGGACATATCATCAGCTTAACAAAAGATTTTTGTTACTTTTGATCTTTCAAAAGTAAAGAAAAAAAGAAGCTATAAAATAGATCAACTTAAATCTGCCCAAAGCACATTCATAAGAATTTGAATGATTGAAAGCCTAAATTAACCTCTCCCTAACCCTCTCCTAGAAGGAGAGGGAACGCCCATTTTCAATTAAAGTTCTCTCTGCTTTAGGGATGAGCAGCACTGCTACGCAACGAGGGGAGAACTTTAAAAATAACGATTACCTTTCTTATGGAAAAATTGGATGAAGATAATAAAAAAATTACTTCTTCAACTTACTCAATAATCCTTTTGGCAACTTCTCTGTCGCAAAACCATATAGTGCAGCAAAAGGTAGTGCGGTACGTGCCAGATAGGCCACTCGCCACAAACCACCATGATTCGCGCCATGCATCATTAATTCAAGCGGATGGTTCAGCTTCACTTCAGGATTGGCCACCGATTCTGGATTGCGAAGGTCATGAATCCACAGTGCAGCCATAATTGCATTGGTGGTTTCAGGTGCAAAGGCTTCAACATCAAACAGGCTGGCGCCGTTGAACGCTGCTTTTAATAGCGGATTTTTGGTCACGGAATAGGTCGTAGTAGAAGGGGCAATATTGATGCTGACCCGCTGACCTTGAGCACGAGCTAAGGTAGCACGCCATTGCTGAATGCGTTTTGCCAGCGCATAGTTCGGGCCTTGTTCAACCACCAGACAGTCACAAATACCATACGCCCGATCACCAGACTGAATCAGTTCATGCGCATTTTTCTGGAAAAAGTGTTTGCGGCTTAAAGCTGAAACCCCTTTAGAAAGGATCGTCTGTACCTTAGAGCGTTCAGTATATTTTACTTTAGAGGCTTCGATCACTTCACTCGGAACCGCATAAACATCGGTCGGCGTACACATGTACATCAGGCTGGTATTGGCTTTTTGCTGGCTGACATGCTGCATGATGGCATCCATCGCCATGGAGACGCGGACATGCTTTTCACCATCCAGATAGGCAATTGCAGCCAGATCCAGATCCTGTTCGAATTGTAATAACCATTTGGCAATTTCGGGAATCTGGGTCAGCAAATTCGCGCCCAATTTTTCTTTTAAAATATCAAGTGAAGTATCAGCAGGCAGGTCTTCAGTACATGGCGCATACAGTGTGGCATTGCCTTGGCTAATGGTATCGACAATCTTGCCCCATACCCGGGTGTTCGGCAGATCAATCGCTACAATATTGGCTTTCCATTTCGCCAGCCAGGTCAAAGGGCCGGCTTCAGATGCTGCACCAAACAGCACCGTGGTTCGATCTGACAGGTCAAACCATTCAGGATGCACGACACATTCACGTAGGGCATTGGCATGACTGGTTTCCACGATGCCTTGGCTTTCCCAGCGTTCAATCTGCTCCAGTAAGGCATCACCTTGCAGCTTTTGACCCTGGTAAGGCACATACCATTCTGGTGGCGATTTGCTATGACCTGTCAGCTTGAAGGTATGCAACTGACCCGCGGGCAGAGTTAAAGCATCTTGTAATACATACTTTTGACCATCACGGTAAAATTCAAAAGTCTGATGTGCTTTTGCCAATCCATCTTCAGCAATTTTCAAGCTGGCTTCAGGGGAACTTAATCCCTGCTCGACCAGCTGCTTAAAATGCACAGTATATTGTTTGCGCCAGTTTTTTTCTGATTGTGCCTGTTGAGAACTGCGTGAATCGACATTGGCTAGCGCTGCCGCGATGATTGCGCGCCCTGCTTTAGAGCTACTTGGTTTTTGTTGCTGAGACTGAAGAGGAAATTGTAGACCGTCTGGTGTAGTGGACATGCAAAATATCTCGATAATGACAGTAATTAATATACAGATGTATACATTATCGCTGCAAAATTCACTCCAAGATTGGCATTAAGTGACATCATGGCTTTCTAATATATTACGAGATGTTTCAAACGAATAATAGAGCAGCAGCTCTCTTAACGGTTTTGTCAGGTCAATCTCAGGCTTCATTGTTATTTAGCCGATTTTTCAGGATTCAATTCCTGATTAAAACGGAATCTGCAGCAGTTTATTCAGGAAATGCGGAATCAGGCGTGGCTCCAGAATAATCGTCATGACCACCCCGTAAGCCGCTCCCCATAAATGCGCGCTGTGATTAATGTTGCTATTGCCTTTTTTGCCTGACCAAATGCTATAAGCTACATACAGCACAGCAAAAATAATGGCAGGAACCGGAATGAAGAACACAAAGATCAACTTCCAAGGTTCAAACAGAATATAGGCAAACAGTACAGCCGAGACTGCACCGGAAGCGCCTAAACTGGCCCAGCGCGCATCATTTTTATGCTTTAGGTAACTTGGCAGAATGGCTGCGATCAGACCACCAAGGTAAAACAGGATAAAACCCAGGTCATAGAGATATTGACGATAAAAGCTTTCAATCACGCTGCCAAAAAAGAACAGGGTAATCATGTTGAACAACAGATGTGCACCATCCGCATGGATAAAGCCATGCGTAATAAAGCGGTCGTATTGTCCACGTTGCAGTGCCGGCGGCCAGAAAATCAGGCGATTCATCACCGTCTCTTTGGAGAAAGCAATAAATGACACAATACAGGTGATCAGAATAATGGTCACGGTATGATTAAAAGGTAAATCAAGCATATAAATGATTCTAATGGTGCCTATTTGCCAATTATCATGCCATTAAAATTGAGCTAAAGTTGTACTTTTATAATAAATCCGACAATTTTAGTTGATTTTTAAAAATTACCCCGCATCTTCAGTTAAAATGGCCACTTGAGCTTGAGGAAATTATTGTTATGTCGACTGAGAACAGCAGCACTCCAGTTGTTGGTGAAATTCCCAACTTATTGATTACACCAACAGCACAAGAGTATTTAAAGGATCTATTGGATAAACAGAACACTCCGGGTATTGGTGTGCGTGTTTTTGTAGAGCATCCGGGTACTCCTCGCGCTGAATGTTGCATGGCCTATAGTGCACCTGATGAAGTTGTACCGACAGATTATAAGCAGGAATATCCTGATTTCCCTGCTTTTATCGACTCGCCATCTATTCCGTATTTACTTGATGCCGTAATTGACTACAACAAAGACCGTTTTGGTGGTCAATTGACCTTCCGTGCGCCGAACTCTAAAGTGCCACGCGTGGGGCCAGATGCATCAGTAGAAGAGCGCATTACCTATGTCTTGCAGTCTGAAATTAACCCGGGTCTGGCAGGCCATGGCGGTAACTGTGCACTGGTTGAAGTTAAAGAAGACCCTGAAAAAGGTTTAACCGCTGTACTTAAATTTGGTGGTGGTTGCCAGGGCTGTTCAGCGATTGATATCACTTTGAAACAAGGTGTTGAAACCACATTAAAACAACATGTACCAGAGTTAATGCATGTCGTTGATGAAACGGATCATAGTCAGTCTGAAGGTGCGTATATGAAATAAGCTGTTCTATATAACAGTTTATTTATCGCATTTTAAAAACCTCGAAATTTCGAGGTTTTTTTATTTCTGGATTAAAAACAAGTGAATGTTAATGATAATAATTATCAATAGTAATTGCATTCAATTGAAAAGCTGTTACACTTCGCAACCGAATAAACATGATCTCTTCATAAATATTGGGGCGCGCAAGGTATGAATAACCCATTCTTAAAAACAACTTTGGCATTTGCTGTATTTACAGCTATGGCGGGAAATACATCTGCAGTAGAAGCTGTTGTTCCACAGGCGGAAGCGACTAAATTGCAAACGATTGTGGTGACCGCAACAGGTTATGAGCAAGATTTGGCTAAAGCACCAGCTTCCATTACCGTGATTGATCGTGAAGAATTAGATAAACGTGAATATAACGACATTACTGATGTACTGCGTAATACGCCCGGGGTAGTGGTTTCAGGTGCAGGTTCTGCACAGACCATCAGTATTCGTGGTATGAGTTCAAACTATACTTTGTTTCTGGTCGATGGTAAGCGTCAGTACGGCAAGGATGTCAATCCGAATGGAGACGATGGAGGTTTTGAGAAAAATATTCTGCCACCTATTTCAGCAATTGAACGTATTGAAGTGATCCGTGGTCCAGCTTCTACACTTTATGGTACAGATGCCATGGGCGGTGTAGTGAATATTATTACCAAAAAAGTGTCGGATGAATGGTCTGGCAATGTTGAATTGGGAACCACGATTCAGGACAGTAGCCGTTCAGGTGATATTAAAAATGCTTCTGCATATCTTGCTGGTCCTTTAATTGCAGATAAGCTTGGTTTGCAACTGGCAGTCAATAAGCAGGAACGTAATGAAGACCGTTATGTTGGCGGTTTTCGTGGCACGGAACGTGAAAGCTTAAATTCACGCCTGACTTATGCCATTAATGATGATCATGATGTACAAGTTGAAGCTAATTTCGTGCAGCAGGAATCAACTACGTCTGTAGGGGAAACGGTAGCACCTGCTCAAGGTGCTGCAGATTCATTCTCGCGTAATTATCGTAATGTTTATTCCTTAACCCATAATGGCCGTTATAGCGATAACTTAGACAGTTCATCTTATATTCAATATGAAAATTCAAAAAATCCAGATCGTGGCAATACGGAACTCGGCACCAAAGGGATTACCCTGGATACTTGGACAGCGAACAGTCAATGGAACTTAGCCTTAGGTGATCATACGCTGTCATTCGGGGGATATCTTAAAGATGAAAAACTGGTCGATAAAGCGACTAACCGGAATCCTAATGCACCTGAATTTAGTGAATTAACACGTTGGTCTGCTGCCGCTTTCCTTGAAGACACCTGGAGTATTACGGATCGTTTCGACTTAACCGCCGGCTTACGTTATGATCATGATGAAAACTATAGTGGCCATTTATCGCCACGACTGTATGGGGTGTACGCGGTAAATGATAACTTTGTAGTAAAAGGTGGTGTGGCTACAGGTTATAAACAGCCTGATATTCGTGCAGCCACAGAAGGTTTCTATAGCGTCACGGGTGGCGGTGGTTCACCCTTAGCAACAGGCCGTGGCATTATTCGTGCCAATCCGGACTTGGAGCCTGAATCAAGCGTATCCACTGAATTAGGTTTCAACTGGAAAAATGATTATATCAATACATCGCTGACTGGCTTTATCACTAAATATGAAGACCGTATAACAGAAGTTCGTGCCTGCGAAACCGATACTGATGGCACCACAACAAACCGCAATAACTGGCAGAATTGGAAATGCTTCGAAGGAGATATTCCATTCTACTTTATTAGTGAACGGATCAACGTGGATGAAGCAGAAATTCGTGGTGTAGAAGCAACGGTAGAAGCCAGTCTGAATGATTACACGATATTGACTGCAAACTATACTTATACCGATTCAGAGTTTAAATCGGGTACTTTTAAAGGCCAGCCACTGAACCAGATGCCGGAACATATGTTTAATATTGGTGTGGATTATGAGCTAAATGATGCACTCAATGTATGGAGCCGCTTGCACCATCGTTCTGAAACCTCTGCTTACTTGAGCCGTACCTCTATGGCTCAGCCAAATCCAGGCTACCAATTTGTAGATGTCGGCTTTAACTATAAATTCAGTCCGAATTTGACCGGTAAATTCGGCGTCTATAACCTACTGGATGAAAAAGCTGAAGATATTGATGGTGATCAACTATTGGATGGTCGTCGTTACGGTATCAGTCTGAATGCAAAATTCTAAGCAAATGACAATATAAAAAGCCGCTATAAAGCGGCTTTTTATTTAAATCTTAAGAATTTTCAAAGTATCTTCATGATAATAAAATTGTTCCAGATATTTGCGCGCGCGTTCACGTAAGTGACCTTGGGAAACCATCTGCTGGATTACCGGACTGAGCAGTTGCTGCAATTCATTCTGAATTAGCGCTTCATCAATATTCAGATCACGTAATAACTGATCAAAAGTATGTTCCTGATTGCGGACATACCAGGTATGAATTCCGTCATGCACTTGCTGCTGCAGATAGTCCGTCTGGCGTATGTGATCCCAGATGTCATGACCTAAGCCGACCGTCTGATTCAGGTCCTGCAGCTCAATATAATTCTTCAAGACCGATACTGGCATGTCTTTGATTTTATGCCAGAGATTGGCCTGAAAATGATAGAGTTTCTCGTCGTCAAAATGCTGGTTCAGCACATGCTCACTCATCTGGCTGAGCTTTAGAATGTTTTTTTGCAGATAACGCGCAATGGTGCTATCGAGGTTGGTATCGGTGACATTTTCCAGTACCGATTTGCCCATTTTCATAAAGCGAGAAACCCCGGGTACGCTTTTGGCAATCATGGAGTTATCCAGATAATCCTGAATGGAATGCTGGATCAATTGGGTAATCATGGCGGAAAATGCCGGATTATTCACTATGGTTTTAATCAGACGCTGCCGATGGCCACTTTTACTGGCCACATACTGGGCGATCTTGTCTACGGTCAGGACTGGGATCAGATCGGCAATTGTGGTGGAATCATTGGCCGGATGCACCAGTGCAAAACGGATATGTTCGGCAATCTGTTCAATCAGAAAGCTGCTGGCAGCAGTACCCAGAATCTGTTTTTGCAAAAGCTGATTGATCAGTTCGCAGCTCCACAGCTCTTTTAGCGTCTGTTTACGCAACCACAAATAAAACGCATGAAACTCGCTTTGAATGGTTTCAGATTGAGAAAATGCCTGATCGAGAAAATCAAGTTGAGCATCGATCAACTGCTCAATCATCGGGTGTTTCTGCATAGCATCTCTGAAACTTAATTTAAAGGAATGAGTTTATCAGCAAGCGGGTTTTTTAGGGTCTGTGTCTTGGCCAGAAAAGGCAAATAATGTTGTGCAACCTGTTTTTCTGCTTCCAGAATTGGCATATGCCCGACATTATTTAGAATCACCGGTTTTTCAGCACGTTTTAGCAGGGCATGTAGTTCTTTGACTACTTCGACATTAATGATCCGATCCTGTCTACCCCATAAAATCAAGGTCGGTGCTTCTACCGTGCGGGTCAGGCGGGCAAAGGTCTCCGGTGTATAAATCCGGTTTAGCATCACCACCTGATCAATCGACTTACTGGTTTGTTCAGCGCGTGAAATCAGCAGTTTTTCCTGTGCATGTCGCAATTGATAAGGAATTACCGGCGGGTTTTGCATTAGCTGTCTGGATACATCTTGCAGATCACCGGGTTTGCTGACGATCAGGTCTTTCAAGGCCTGTGGGTCTTTGGTATAGGGCGTATTCCCCATTTTATACAGACCAGCGCTATTAATTAAAAACAGG
This sequence comes from Acinetobacter lwoffii, assembly GCF_024129115.1. Taxonomy (GTDB): domain Bacteria; phylum Pseudomonadota; class Gammaproteobacteria; order Pseudomonadales; family Moraxellaceae; genus Acinetobacter; species Acinetobacter lwoffii_T. The sequence goes on along the minus strand of NZ_JAMXXO010000006.1, from coordinate 62,759 downwards.
CTCTGCGTATCGAAAGGGTATTGCGAGGCATAGACTGTGGCAATCGAGCCGCCTAAGGAATGCCCAGCAATATGTAAATTCTCGTCCACATTTAAGGTTTCAAGGAACAAACGCAGCTGCGAGGTCACATTGGGTACAGAAACATCAAAATTGTCCGGAACTTTGGTATCACCGTTGCTTGGCAGATCCGGAATAATGACATGATAATAGGGCGTCAGAAACTGGGCGACCCGGTTCCAGTTGTCGCGCGTGCCGGCCAGACCATGAATCAGTAGAATGGATGGTTTGTTCTTGGCACCGCCTTCGCTATAGCTCCAGGTGACTTCACCAATTTTGAGGGTCTTGGATTTGAGACCGGCAAGGCTGCGTTCCTGCAATAGATGCTGCTGCAAGACTTTGGCAGATGTTTCATTTTTCTGGCTAAACAGCATTTGAGCATGTGTCAGGCCCGGTAATGCCATGCTTAAGGCAACCAAGGCTGAACAGATCATTTTCGAGCGCAATTTTATTATTTTCTTCATTGGCCATTCCCCAAAACAAACCCAGTGAGCAAATTGCTCAATCAAAATACTTCCATGTTATAAATTTGCAATTTTCATTCAAATAAAAACATTATTCTTCATCCTATTTTAAATCAATCCTTGCGCTTGTCACTCATTAGTTTTTTGCTAGATTGCATTAAATGACTGGAAAATGTGATGTATTGCGCATAAATTCCCTGCGGAAATGAAATTAGATAAATGCTAAAAATTTAATCAGCTAAGATTTTTTGCAAGTGACATTCAAAAAAACTGGCAGTAAGATATTGCAACTAAAACCATCGGTGATAGAAAAGAATGCTCACAGCTCAAGAAGCTTTAGAACGTCTTAAACAAGGTAACCAACGTTTTGTAAGCGGCGATACTTCGCATCCAAAACAACTTAGCCACCAACAGCGCGCAGAAATGGCAGAGGACCAGAATCCGTTTGCAATTGTCTTGGGGTGTTCAGATTCGCGCGTTCCAGCCGAAATGGTTTTTGATCAGGGTCTCGGCGATCTTTTCGTGATTCGTGTTGCAGGCAATATTGTTGCACCATCCCAGGTCGGCAGTGTTGAATTTGCCGCGGCACGTTATGACTGCGCGATTGTAGTTGTATTAGGTCACAGTCATTGTGGCGCAATTAAAGCCACCATTGATACTTTGATGTGTCCGGATTGTCCGCCATCGGCAAACCTGATGTCGATTGTGAACCGCGTACGTCCTTCTGTTGAAACCTTAATGCAAACTGAACTGAAAAATGACTTGGCAAAATTATCCAAGCATGCAGTACGTTCTAACGTATTTGCTTCGGTAAATCAGTTGCGTCATGGTTCAGCCGTTCTGGAAAACCTGATCGGACAAGGAAAATTAAAAGTCGTGGGTGCGGAATATTCACTGGAAACTGGTGAAGTGACATTCTTCGATTTCTAATCACGATTCATCTAAATACATTCTAAAATAAGTTAAAGGCGCTTTACAAAGCGCCTTTAATGTATGGATAAGCATTATTTAACAGGATTGTCTGTGCTTTGGCATTTGGATGAATCAGATCTTTTTGCATCAATGTTTTATTACCGGCGACACCCTGCATAAAGAAGGGCAATAACTTCACCTTATATTGCTGACTCACCACTTTATAATTATTTTCAAAAGCCTTGCTATAGGCTTGCCCGTAATTAGGCGGCATTTTTATGCCAAAGACGATGACCTTGGCCTTGGCTTTCTGGCTCTGCTGAATCAGGCTGGCTAAATTTTTTTGAATCATTTGCGGTGGTTGTCCACGTAAGCCATCATTGCCACCTAACTCAATCACCACAAGGTCTGGACGATGCGTCTGCAGCAATTTTGGCAGTCTGGCCAGTGCTCCGCTGGTGGTTTCACCGCTGACACTTGCATTGACCACTTTATGCTGTTTCGGATACTGTTGTTCTAAATGCTTCTGTAATAAATGCACCCAACCTTGCTGGGGCTGGATACCATAACCTGCACTTAAACTATCACCTAAAATCATAATCGTCTTTGCTGAAACCCCAAGAGGTAATAGGCACAGACTGAGCAAAAAAAAGTAAGGCAATAGCCGAGTTTTCTGATTAAGATCTTTCATATAGGACACGTATGATTCAAAGCAGCAACGATTCGACCATCATGCCACAGGCTATTATTTCTGCCCAGAAATTGACACAAAAGATACAACTTTCACAAAAACAACTCACCATTTTTGAGGATCTTGATCTGGATATTCAGGCCGGAGAACAAGTGGCTATTACCGGTCGTTCCGGTTCCGGAAAATCCACATTACTGGGTATTCTGGCGACACTGGATCAGGCAAGTTCAGGTCAGCTTCTGGTCTGTGGCGAATCAGTGTCTAACTTGAATGAAGAACAACGTGCGCTGGTACGTTTAAGAAATATCGGATTTGTCTTTCAGTCTTTTCAGCTCTTACCGCACCTGACTGCACTTGAAAATGTAATGCTGCCACTGCGCCTGCAGCCCGGCTTTAAATATGCAGAAGCTGAGCAAAAGGCGTTGGCATTACTACATAAGGTCGGTCTGGATCGACAGGCGCAGCAAACCCCAAAAGTATTGTCCGGGGGAGAACAGCAACGTGTGGCGATTGCACGCGCACTGGTCAGTGAACCAAAAATCATTTTTGCCGATGAACCTACGGGCAATCTCGATGGTGAAACAGCCAGAGAAATTGAACAACTGCTATTTCAACTGAACCGGGAACTGGGAACAACTTTGGTGCTGGTCACGCATGACCGCAAATTGGCGCAGCAGTGTCAGCGGCATTTTGAACTGCTGAATGGCGAGCTGATTGAACATCCGAATGGAGGATGAAATGAATCCATTATTTCGTCCTTTACTGACGCAAAGCTTTAAAACGACCGGGATTTATCTACTGATTATTGCCTTAACGCTGGCGATCAGTGCGACTACTGCACTCAAGTTTAGTAACGAGCAAATCCAAAATGCAGTCGCCTTACAGGCAGCAGAAATGCTGGCTGGTGATCTGGTGCTTTCAGATAATGAGCCTTTGCCAAAGCAGTGGCGTGATCAGGCCAAGCAGCTGGATTTAAAGCAGTCAGAAGTCACTTTCTTTAGCAGTATGGCCTATACCGATGCGCAGTTTGTCATGGTCAATGTCAAAGCCATCGATCAGGCTTTTCCTTTGCGTGGTGAACTGCGGGTGCAACCGGCAAAAAAGTCGATTCAGTCTGGTGAAATCTGGCTTAGTCCACGAGCCATGGATTTGCTCAAAGTCAAACTGGGCGATCAGCTCAATATTGCCGATGCAGCATTTAAAGTTACTGCCAAGATTGAACAAGACTCCAATCAGGAGCTTGGATTTTCCGGTTTTTCACCGACCGTGATTATTTCCCAGGTGGATGTGGCACGAACTAATGCCATTCAGGTAGGGAGCCGGATTGAATATCGCTTACTCATGGCTGGCCGTCCGGATGATACCCAACAATATGAAGCCCTGTTCAAGCAGCAGGTCAAGTCAGCAAACGCCTCAGCTGAAACGCCAGCGGAAGTACAAGGGCAGGAGTTTGAGGAGCAAAGCAGTCTCAGGTTACGCAATGCCAGTGAAGGCAATACCCGCTTGATGAAGCCAATCGCCAATCTGGACACTTTCCTGCAACTGGCCAATATTCTGACCATTCTATTATGCGGGATTGCCATAGCCTTAACCGCGCAGCGCTATGTGCAGCAGAATCAGGATCATATTGCCTTGATGCGTTGTATCGGTGCCACCAAGCAGCAGATTCTGTCAGCTTATCTGGCTTTACTCGGGATGGTACTGTTAATTGCCATGCTGATTGGTACCGTGGTCGGGATCAGTCTGGGTTATGGCCTGTTACAGTTGATGTTGCAGCTGATTCCGAATTTGCAGATTGAGTTTTCCGCTATCGCAATGTTGCTCGGCCCATTGCCGGTCGCGATGCTGACCAGTGCTATAGTGTTACTCGGTTTTGTGATGCCAAGCTTATTGCAACTGCTGAATACGCCACCGATTCGGGTGATCCGCCAGCAGGAAAAATCAGTGCAATCTATGCTGTGGATGCTGCTGACCGGAACGCTCAGCCTGATTATTTTTAGTGTGATTTTGACTGAAAATCTTTTGCTGACCGCCTGGGTGATTGGCGCGATTATTGTCTTATGTGCGGTGTTGTATCTGACGGTATGGGGGGTGTTGAAACTGCTGCGGAATATGAAGCTGAATCTGTCAGCCTATGTACGCACACCTTCTCAGACCGCCTTGCAGATTACGGCTTTAGCCTTGGGCTTGAGCCTGATTACAGTATTAGCCGTATTGCGCACAGATCTATTAGAGCGTTGGCAGCAACAGTTACCGGAAGGTACGCCGAACCAGTTTGTTTATGGCTTACCGCCTTTTGATATGCCGGATCTCAAAGCCCAACTTGAGCAGAATGGCTGGAAAAGCACACCGCTATATCCAAATGTCCGTGGGCGTCTGGTCGCCAAAAATGATCAGCCATTTGCCGAAGAGTTGGTTAAAAGTAGCAATACTTTAAGACGTGAGCTGAATCTGACCCAGTCAAATAGCTATCCACAAGATAATGTGATTGTCAGTGGTGACGCGGTATTAAAACAAGTCGGCACCGTATCGGTCGAAGCCAATACTGCGGAAGAGCTAGGGATCAAGATCGGAGATAAACTCAGTTTCAGTCTGCCAGAAGGGATACTGGAAGCTAAAGTCGTTAATCTAAGAACCGTCGAATGGGAAAGTTTTAGCCCGAATTTCTTCTTTATCTTTGCACCGAATAGCATGGATGCCAATGCCGGCAGTTATCTGGGCAGTTTTTATGTCCCGGAAACAGATAAAGGCAAACTGGTCCCTGTGATCCAGCAATTTTCCAACACGGTGTTTATTGATGTCAGCCTGATTCTGGAAGAGATCAAACGCATTGTGAATGTGCTGGTGCAAATCGTGACCATTCTGGCAGTACTGGTCAGCATTTCCGGTTTTCTGGTACTGATGGCCTGTCTGAACCTGTTGATGGATGAGCGCAAACGTGAAGTGGCTTTGCTTCGATCATTCGGTAGTTCCAAGCAGAAACTGAAAACCATGATGAGTCTGGAAATTGGTTTTATTGGGCTGTTTGCCGGAATAGTTTCCTGCCTGTTTGCCGAAGTGATCAGTGCGATTGCCAGTTATAAAATGGATTTAATGATTCAGCCGCATTGGGAAATCTGGATTATCTTGCCGATCTTTATGACCACTTTATGTGCGCTGATTGGCCGTTATCGCCTGAGTTATCTGTCAGAGATTCCACCCTTACAAAGCTTGCGTGAGATGAATCAATAAGATTCATCTCCGTGATTTTTAAACTGGCTGAGAGTTAAAGTTGTAGTTGCTGTTGCATCATTTCCAGAATCTCTTGCCACAGTGGGCGAATGGGTTCAATCAAGGCCAAGTTATGTTGATAAAGCAGCACACAAACGCCGAAACCAATCAGCAAGGCAATCAGATTGAACAGGTGACTACGCTGCATTTTTTGACCGATGTACCATAACAAGGTGAGAAAAGCCCCCATCAGCATGCCGCCAATATGTGCGGCATTGTTGATTCCGCTGATCATAAAGCCCAGCGCGAGGTTTAGACCCATCACCATCACCAGGGTTTTTTTATCCAGGATAAAACGTTGCTGTGGCAGCATCGGCAATAAGGCCAGCACCGTCAGTGAAGCCCCGAGTCCCATTACGGCACCGGATGCGCCGGCACTGACTGCAGGCAATAAATCGGGATTGGCCACACCGCCTTCAATCAGGTTATAGCTGTCTTGAATATTCATATAGCCACTGAGCAGGCTGCCCATTAATCCGGCACACACATACAGGCCAATAAAATACATCCGGCCAAACAGTTGTTCGGCAACACTACCAAAAATATACAAGGCCCACATATTCAACATCAGGTGAATCAGGCCAAAATGAAAAAACATGCTGCTAAACAAGCGCATGGGTTCCGCTAAATAGGTTAAAGGTGCATAATCGGCACCCCAGAGAATAGCGTCTCGGGTACTCGGCTGGCTAACATCCATGCCATGCATGGCTTGCCAGCCAAATAATCCAACATTGATCCCGATTAAAATGGCGGTGATCCACCAGAGATGCATTTCAAGTTTGCGATGTTCGACAGGGGGAGAGTATTCAGACATGCTATTTTTTTGCTGTGATTGTATATTTCGAATAAGCTTAACACGAAAAATTAAATTTTCAGGAGTAACGCACTGACATGAAAGCCTTTCTGATCCGCACGATGCTCGTCATCGTCAGTGTGATTCTGCTGGTTCAATTGTGGATCTTTGCCAGTCTGGCCTGGTGGCGAACCAATCCGGTGAACACCACCATGATGATGCGGATTGATTACTGGACAGAACCTTCCAAAGCGATTCAGCATCAGTGGCGTCCCTATGACGAAATCAGCCTGAATCTGAAACGTGCCATCGTCACTGCGGAAGATGGAAAATTTATTCATCACCATGGTTTTGACTGGGACGGAATTCAAACTGCGCTGAATAAAAACAGAAATCAGGGCCGTGTAGTGGCCGGTGGTTCGACAATCTCCCAGCAATTGGCGAAAAACCTGTTCCTCGTCAACAAGCGTTCATTTGTGCGTAAAGGTCAGGAGGCGGTCGCGACCTGGATGATGGAACGCATGTGGTCGAAAGAACGGATTCTGGAAGTCTATTTAAACTCGATCGAGTTCGGAGACAATATTTACGGCGTTGAAGCGGCGGCCAAACATTATTTTGGTAAAACCGCGCAAAGCCTGACCCGGGATCAGGCCATCTTTCTGGCTGCCATTTTGACCAATCCGAAATATTTCCAGGATCATCGCAATTCCTCTGCATTAAATGCTCGTAAGCGGATGATTCAGCGCTATATGCGTTATGCAGAATTACCTTAATTGATGATTTGAAGAGAAAGCCCAATTATTTGGGCTTTTTTTATGAAATTGTCATCAATTTGAAGCATACTTGGAGGGATAAGCACAATTTTAAATCCGCATAGGTTTGATATGAATACGGCAGCCAGCACAACTTCAGCACAGCCCGAATATACATATAATGATCGTTATATTAATCGCGAACTGTCTATCCTAGACTTCCATTTACGTGTCCTGGAACAGGCTGTCGATCCTTTACATCCATTGCTCGAACGCATGAATTTCCTGTTGATTTTCTCGCGTAATCTGGACGAGTTTTTTGAAATCCGGGTTGCTGGGATGATGGAACAGCTGGATCTGGATAATGAAAGCCGCAGTCCGGATGGCTTGACTCCAAAGCAGGTTTTAGAACAGATTTCTAAAACGGCACATGCCGCCATTGAACGTCAATACCGTATTTTAAATGAAGAAATTTTGCCAAAACTGCGTGAGGAAGATATTTGCTTCTTGCGCCGTGGTGAATTGACCCCAGCTCAATCTGCCTGGGTGAAAAAATATTTTCAGGAGCAGGTGGCTCCCGTCCTCACGCCGATCAGCCTAGACCCAGCGCATCCATTCCCGCGGCTGGTGAATAAATCACTGAACTTTATTGTCACGCTGGAAGGGAAAGATGCTTTTGGCCGTCAGATTGATCTGGCTGTGGTACCTGCACCGCGTTCTCTGCCACGCGTGGTACGTTTACCGGATGAACTGACCGATGGAAAAGAACATCATGTAATGCTGTCGGCGATTATTCATGAGCATGTTTCTGACCTGTTCCCGGGGATGACAGCGACTGGCTGTTATCAGTTCCGTGTCACCCGAAATGCCGATTTGGCCTTGAATGAAGATGTGGAAGATCTGGCCAAGGCACTCAAAGGTGAACTCAGTTCACGCCGGTTTGGTCGTGCGGTACGTCTGGAAGTAACGGAAAACTGCCCACAGCATATTTATGAATATCTGCTGAATGAATTTGATCTGGACGACGAGCAGCTTTATAAAGTTGCTGGCCCGGTCAATCTGGCACGTTTACTATCTAATTTTAAACGTCCGCATTTACGTTATGACTCGCATACTCCCATCATTCCTAAAGTACTGAAAAAATCTGAAAATATTTTTAGTGCGATGCAGAAACAGGATATTTTGCTACATCATCCCTTTGAATCTTTTGCGCCGGTCATTTCATTATTACGTGAAGCGGCACGCGATCCACAAGTACTGGCGATCAAGCAGACCTTGTACCGTAGTGGACCAGATTCTGAAATTGTCCAAGTGTTGGCAGAGGCTGCCCGCAATGGCAAGGAAGTGACCGCGGTCATTGAATTACGTGCGCGTTTTGATGAAGAATCCAATATTGCGGTGGCCAATGTCCTCCAAGAAGCGGGTGCGGTCGTGGTCTACGGCATTGTCGGTTACAAGACTCACGCCAAGATGATTCTGGTGGTGCGCCGGGAAAATAACAAACTGGTGCGCTATGTGCATCTGGGCACCGGTAATTATCATGCCGGCAATGCGCGAATCTATACCGATTACGGCCTGTTAACGACGGATAAAGATCTGTGTGAAGATGTGCATCGTATTTTCCAGGAATTGACCGGTATGGGGAAAATGGCCAAGCTGAAAAAGCTGCTACATGCGCCATTTACCTTGCATGCCCAGTTACTTAACTATATCGATAATGAAATTGCCTATGCTCAAGCAGGGAAACCGGCGCAGATTATTGTCAAAGTCAATGCACTGACCGAAATGCAATTGATTAACAAACTCTATGAGGCTTCTCAGGCCGGGGTACAGATTGACCTGATTATCCGCTCAATTTGCAGTTTGCGTCCGGGGTTGCCGGGTCTGTCGGAAAATATCCGGGTGCGTTCAATTGTCGGGCGTTTCCTGGAACATACCCGCGTATATTATTTCAGCAATAATGGCAATTCACGTATTTACTGTTCAAGTGCAGACTGGATGGATCGTAACCTGTTTAATCGGGTCGAGGCCTGTTTCCCGGTCGAAGATGAAGCCTTGAAAAAACGCATCTATCAACAAGGTCTGTTGAATTACTTGAAAGACAATCAGCAATCCTGGTTATTGCAAGGTGATGGTACTTGGCTGCGGGCACAGCCCAAAGAAGGTGAAAAACCGCATAATGCACAACGTATTCTGTTAGAGCTGTTTAAATAAGTTTAAGTATTTAAAGAGGCTGAATATTCAGCCTCTTTTTTATTTCGAACATACAATTGAACTGTTCAAGCTGAGTCTGAACAGTTTTCGATAGATGTATTTGACCCGGCTATATATCTGATAGTTCTTCATCTGGAGCTGATCTTGTCGTTCGGTTTGCGATTGATGTTGACTCAATACTTTTAATAACTGCAATTCAGCGAAGTTGAGACAGGTTTTGGCAATGGGCTGGTGCAGGATATAGTCTGCCAATTCAGTATTGACTTAAGCTCCACCGCGCAAGACAGTTTTCAGACTTTCAGCAAACTCGGAAAATGAATTCTGATGCTGCATATAGCTATCTGCTCCGGACAATAAAGCAGAATAGATCAGTGCTGTGGAATGAGTATTGAATATGGCAATAACAGGTGTATCTGGGCTTTGCTGTTTCAGCGGACGGATCACACTGATCTCTGAAGTTGTTGCTGCATGATAGAGAATCAGGTTGGGTAGATGTTCAGTAATCATGGATTGTGCAGACAGCATATTGTCCGCATACAGCAGCATATCTGGCTGATAGCCCAGTTGCAGCAGCACGGTCTGGATTTTTGACAGGTCGAGTCCAGTCGGTGAACGAATCACTAAAACTGGTGCAGGCAAAAGGCTAGTCAATTAAACACGATCCTGTGAATGCTGATAGAGAGCTATACTGTGAATCAGGCAGATGCAAATGCCTATCCCAAAGAATAGTGATTTAGCTGAAATGTAGAGATTCTAAGTTTCTAGGCGGACTGGATGCATTCAATTCAAGATATAAAAAAGGAGCAACATGTGCTCCTTTTTATTATCTATAGATCAGGCAGCATCGTGCTGAGTGATTTTCTGGAAAATCTGTAATAGCACATCAAACTCGCTTTGCAGCGGTGTGCTTTTACGGGTTACCAATGCTAGGGTACGACTTGGGGCTGAATCGATCGCTTTTACCTGAATCTCAGGATTGCCTTTAATCATATTGGTATGGATCGCAATTTCAGGCAGCAGGGTAAAGCCCAGATTTGCAGACACCATTTCGATTAAAGTCGGCAGTGAGCTGGCTTTTAAACGGTGATCATTTTTACGCTCACCAATCGGGCAGGCACTCAAGGCATGATCACGCAGGCAATGACCTTCTTCAAGTAACATCAGGCGAGACAGATCCAGATCTTCTAAAGAGTTTGCTTGTGCAGCATGCTGATCAGATTTTTGGTAAACCAGATACAGATTCTCTTTGGCAATTTCAGCAACTTTCAGACCACGGGTGTCGAAAGGCAATGCCAAAGCCACCATATCCAGGTTGCCATGTTCCAGCTTTTCTACAATCTTTTCACTTTGCGCTTCATGCAGATGCAACTGGATTTTTGGTAATTGCTTATGCACTTCATCCAGCAGCTGGGACAATAGGAAAGGTGCAATTGTTGGAATGACGCCGAGATGTAGATCACCGGTTAAAGGTTCACTCATCTCACGACTTAAACGCATTAGGTCCTGAGCATCGGCCAGTAGAACACGTGCGCGTGCAACCACTTGTTCACCAAGAGGCGTTAAACGAACATTCTGGCGGTCGCGTTCAACAAGTACGCCACCGAGTAAACGCTCCAGCTCCATGATGCCGCCAGACAAGGTTGACTGGGTGACAAAGGAGCGGCGAGCAGCTTCTGTAAAGTGTAGCGTCTCTGACAGTGTTACGAGGTATGACAGCTGTCTTAGGGATGGTAATGCAGCCATAGTGTCCTAATGTTTATGATTTAAAATGATCAGCAAATAATTCGCTAAGATATGGAATAAAATGCGGTGGGATATCATGCCCCATTCCATCAATTAATTCAAATTTAGCCCCTGAAATTGCTTTCGCAACGGCCTTGCCATGGCTAGGAGGCAGCAATCGATCTCGAGAACCATGGACCACCAGGGTTTCTTGTTTGATTTGCTTGTCCAGTTGCAGCAATGAGCCTGTACATAATATTGCTAAAAACTGTTGAAGTACACCAGCAGGATAGTAACTTCGCTTATATAATTTACGGGCGGTCTGCACCGCTTCCAGATGATTGACATAACCTGGTGAGCCGATGATCTTAAACAGTTTCAAACTATGATCAACAATGCCATCTTCATCTGTTGAAGCCGGTTTGTCAATCAAACTAAAGAGTTGCTTGGGAAAGGGTGGTGGCAACATCGGCTGGTTATTGCTGGTAAACAGTAAGCCCAGTTTTTTGACTTTGTCCGGATAACGCGCGGCCAGAATCTGGGCAATCATACCGCCCATCGAAGCCCCCAGCACATAGACCTGTTCCAGCTGCATTTTTTCAATTAGCAGACTGACATCTTCAGCCATATCGTAAAGATCATAAGGTGCACCCTGATTACCCAGACCCAGCACAAACCGGCTCATCATTTTCAGAGTATTCAGGCGTGGACCTTTGTGATGAACTTTTGAAGACAGGCCAATATCACGGTTATCAAAACGGATGATGTGATAGCCATTGTCAATCAGTGACTTACAGAAAAAGTCAGGCCAGTACAGCATTTGCCCACCCAGCCCCATAATCAGCAAAATGGTGGGATGTTCCGGATTTCCGCCAACCTCGACATGTAGTTGGATCCCATTGCCTAGATCGACCTTGGTTTCATGCATAAACGAGGTATAAGGGGAAAGATTAAACTGTGCTGCGCTGTACATGGTCGCTGTCCTAATTAAAGGATATTTCGTTTAAAAAATATCCTTGCTATTAAACCTCTAAACCGCAGCCGGAATCAAGTCAGGAACCTGCTTGGTCAAGGTCAGACGCTGTTTGGCTGCAGTGGCGCCCAAAAGCACGAAACCACGTAAGGTGCCGTTAGCATCGAACGCTTTGGCCAGCATGCCATCGTCAAATTCTTCAGTTTCCCAGGTGACATTCACATCAACCGGTGCAGGCAATACCGTTAAAGGTGCAGCAGGCGTTTTAACTGCCACTGGCATAGCCGGATAATGTACAGCAGTATGTTCGCCATTTAAGGTTTTTGCCAAAGCGCGGGCTTGTTGCATGATCGGCATGACATAAGGCAATAAGGTGCCATTGACCTCGGCACAGTCGCCCACCGCATAGATATCAGCCTGGTTGGTTTCCAGTTGTGCAGTGGTTAACACTCCGCGACTGGTATGTACGTCTGCCTGTTTCGCCAAAGAAATATTTGGCTGTAAGCCCACCGCAGACAACACCACATCAGCGACCAAAGACTGACCGTTGGCCAGCGTGACCAGATAATCACCATTGTCCGCACAAGAGACTTTTTCGACTGTTGTGCCCAAGACAAAGTGAATGCCGGTTTCTTCAAGATTCTTCTGGAATGCAGTAGCAACATGTTCTGGCAATAAGCGGCCAAGTGGCTGAGGGGCTAAATCAATGACTGTAACCTGATGATCGGTATTTTGTAGGTCGTTGGCAAATTCACAGCCAATCAGGCCTGCACCTAAAATTACTACACGTTTGTCTTCACGTGCTGCCAGATTGTTACGGAAAGCTTTATAGTCACTCAAATTGTTGACGACATGAATGTCATCGCTAGCATCACCGGCAATCGCCAGACGTACTGGATTGGCACCGATGGCTAATACCAGTTTGCTATAATGTTGCGTACTTTCCTGACCATCTTTTTCCAGAACCAGCTGATGATCTTCCGGATGAATGGCTTTGACCCAGGTATGCTGTTCAATGCGCATATTCAGCTGTGCTGACATTTTAGCCGCATCGCCTAGTGGAATTTGTTCAGGCGCTTTATTGCCAGCCAAAGCATTGGAGAGCGTCGGTTTGGCATAATTGACCGCATCATCCGCACAGATCATCAGCAATTCATGTTCTGGATTAAGTTTACGAAATTCACGTGCTACGGCATAACCCGCCATACCTGAACCAATAATGACGATAGGATGCATAGTTGTTTCCATATGGTAGAGCTCCATGCTGTATAAATGATTGAAAGGCATAAAAAAAGACCATATGGATATAGCCTTTAACTGGACGTGATTAGACTTCGATCATTTCGAAATCGACTTTAGACACGCCGCAATCTGGACAGGTCCAGTCATCGGGGATATCTTCCCATTTGGTGCCTGCCACGATCCCGTCTTGAGGCCAACCTTCTGCCTCGTCATAAATCCATCCACATACGATGCATTGAAACTTTCTCATGTAACTCTCCAAAACTGAGCAACTGTAGGCGTCAGCTTAAAATCCATAAAAGGCAAGACTCTAAAAGAATATGACTTTTTAACAGTGAACATATTTGGCTAAATTTTTACGCAGTTCTATTCAGAAAGTAAAGTGAATAAAAGCTTAATCAGCGAAATTAGCAGCAGAATAGACGACACATTCCTCATTTATCAGAAAATCACGCCAATCAGCTTTTCTAGCGCAGACGGTTAAAGAATAAAAAGCTGACAATGGCAAAAATGAGCGTTTATCTTGTGGGATAGACCAAAGTCGAGCAGTTAAAACTTGAGTTTTTAGGTAATTTAAAATTAGTGAAGTCTGGATTAAATTTTTTTAAAATAAATCAATATAATAAAATCAATATCTTATAATTAAATTCCGAGTTTTTATTAGGCAGCTTGGCTTGTCCGTTCTATTCAAATAGGTTTAAAATTCCCATATTCCTTTTCTTTTTTTAAGATCTCCCATGAGCAATTTGTCTACTTCTTTGTGGTCTCACATTCGTACGGTCCAAGATTTTCCAAAACCAGGAATTTGCTTCTTTGATTTGACCCCACTTTTCATGAGCAATATTGGTCCATTGACTGACGCTTTGATTGCCAGTATTCCTGCTGACAAACTGGCAGAAGTAGAAAGCTTTATTGCGGTTGAAGCGCGTGGTTTTGTGTTGGCAAGCTTGTTGGCACAACGTACAGGCAAAGGCTTATTGTTGGTGCGTAAAGCAGGTAAATTGCCACCTCCAGTGGTCGGTGTGGGTTATAGCCTGGAATATGGTCTGGATCGTTTAGAAATGTCTGCGGAAGTTCAGTCCCAGAAAGTAATTATTGTGGATGATGTTCTGGCAACTGGTGGAACCTTAAAAGCTGTAAATGAACTGGCTCAAAAATGTCAACATGAAGTACTTGGCGCAAGTATCTTCCTTGATCTTCCTGACCTGCATGCTGAATTAGGCCTGGATATCTGGTCAGTGCTGGATGACAAATCTCAGCCTGAAGCGGCAGTTGCTTAAGTTATACATTTAAAAAAAGCCCCAAAATTGTGGGGCTTTTTTATTGCCTGATAAAATGATCTTCGATTTCCTGAATCAGTGTATTAATTTGCTCAGGATGTTCCAGACGATGATGGCCGCCATCAACTGCCTGAATTTGCATATAGTCTTCAAGTTGTATCTGAACCGCATGCATATCCAGAATTTCATCGCCCAGCTCCAGATAGGCAAACTGAGGAATATCATGCTGTAAATCGTGATGCCCAATCGGCGGATAATCATCGCGGAAGTTAGGCTGCAAAATGGGATTGGCCACTACACATGGAATTTGATACGCTTGTGACATTTTCAGTGCCCAATAACCGCCAAGACTGTGGCCGACCAGAATATCCGGTTTGATGGTTTCAATCATCTCATGATAAAACTCGGTGACCGAACTATAACTCAGATTTCGATAATCGACATCGATACAGTATTTATGTACCACATCAATGGCATGGAACTTGGTGGATTCTCTGGAGGAATCTAAGCCATGTAAAAACAAAATCTTAGACATAGTTCATTACTCATTTTTATGGGACATGCCATATTGGTTATTTGTTGATTGGCACATCATCTTCAATCTGAGCGTCATTGTAGAACGTCTGGGTGTACAAGGCAGTTAGCTATTGGTCTAAGCCACAGTTTTGCAGTGCAATGATTTTATATAAGACCTGTCTGTTTTAGACTTTAATCCCAACTGAGAGCAGCTGGGTGCTGCAATAAGGTTGAAGAAAGGGAATTTAAAAGAGTGACAGACGGACAGAACCGAATGGTGTAAATAGCAAAATAGTGGATTTTTCCAAAGAAAAGCCGGTTCCTGAGAGTGTTTACGCTACGATTTGAGAAGGATTTCTGCTATTCTATGCAACTTCTATTTTTTAACTAATCTTATTCGAGGCAGAGATGACGCAAACTAACGCTCAATCGACTTCTGAACAAATCATTTCCGAAAACGATTTAATTGCACAGCGTCATGCCAAGTTAAAGCAAATCGAAGCTCAGGCACAAGAAACAGGTAAGAGCCCATGGCCGAATACCTTTAAGCGTGAGCATTATGCCCAAGATTTACAAGACCAGTTCGCTGATAAATCTAAAGAAGAAATTGAAGCAGGCGAAAAGGTCTACGTCAAAGTTGCCGGTCGAGTGATGTTGAACCGTGGTTCATTTATTGTGATCCAGGACATGACAGGTCGTATCCAGCTATATGTAGCGCGTAAAGAACTCGCTGAAGATGTCCTGGCT
Organism: Acinetobacter lwoffii; assembly: GCF_024129115.1. GTDB lineage: Bacteria > Pseudomonadota > Gammaproteobacteria > Pseudomonadales > Moraxellaceae > Acinetobacter > Acinetobacter lwoffii_T. The sequence continues at coordinate 47,126 of NZ_JAMXXO010000006.1, read as the reverse complement.
ACCATTAAAGGTCTGGACCTTGGCGATATCATCGCAGTCGAAGGTTATATCGGTCGTTCAGGTAAAGGCGATTTGTATGTACACATCGAACATTTTGAATTACTGACCAAATCATTACGTCCGCTTCCAGACAAGTTCCATGGTTTGAACGATACTGAAGTAAAGTATCGTAAACGTTATCTTGATCTGATCGTTAACGAAGAAACACGTAAAACTTTTGAAATTCGTGCCAAAGTTGTGGCGGGTATCCGTGCCTTCCTGACTGAAAAGCGCTATATGGAAGTTGAAACGCCAATGATGCATGTGATTCCAGGCGGTGCATCGGCACGTCCTTTCGAAACACATCATAATGCACTGGACATGTCGCTGTTCTTGCGTATTGCGCCAGAGCTTTACTTAAAGCGTTTGGTGGTCGGCGGTTTTGAACGTGTGTTTGAAATTAACCGTAACTTCCGTAACGAAGGTGTTTCTACCCGTCACAACCCTGAATTCACCATGATCGAATTCTACCAGGCGTATGCAGATTACAAAGACTTGATGGAATTGACCGAGCAAATGCTGGAGCGTCTGGCGATTGATATCTTGGGTACGACTGACGTGCCTTATGGCGATGAAGTATATAGCTTCAAAGGGCCATTCAAGAAAATTTCAATGTTCGATGCGATTCTGGAAAATAACCCGCAATTTACTCCTGAAAATGTCAATGACCGTGAGTTCCTGGCAAAATTCCTTCAGGAAGAATTGAAAGAGCAAGTGAAACCAGGTTTTGGTCTGGGCAAACTGCAAACCATGGTATTTGAAGAAACCGTAGAAACCAAATTGCGTCAGCCGACGTTCATTACTGAATATCCAGCGGAAACTTCTCCATTGGCACGCCGTAATGATCACAATCCACACATTACCGACCGTTTTGAATTCTTCATCGGTGGCCGTGAGTTGGCAAATGGCTTCTCGGAATTAAATGATCCAATCGATCAGGCTGAACGATTCCAGGCACAGGTTGCTGAAAAAGATGCTGGTGATGATGAAGCGATGCATTACGATGCAGACTTTGTCGAAGCACTAGAATACGGTCTTCCTCCAACAGCAGGTGAGGGTATTGGTATTGACCGTCTGGTAATGATCTTTGCCAATGCAGCGAGTATCCGCGATGTGATCTTGTTCCCGCATATGCGTCATAAAAATGCTTAAATGCTGAATTCAAAATAGCCCACCATTGTGTGGGTTATTTTTTGTCGATACATCTGAAAGCTTGAGTAAAAAACAACAGTTTAATCGTTGAAAATTAACATAGGAACGATTAAGGTGAAGCAGAAAATAAACTTGAGAATATTCATCCCATGTTGCTAAAAAAAACATTATTGAGTGTGTTACTGACTACGCTTGCTCTTCCTGCTTTTGCTCAAGGTCTGGTTCTAAATGATGCAAATTTGCGTGCTGACCTGAACTGGTTAAACCAGCAAGGGGTTATTCAAATCAGTACCTCAACCTGGCCACTGAGTGGGGATGAAATTCAACGAGCCTTATCAAATGCGCAGATCAGCAATACTGTACAGCAGCGTGTAATCGATTCGGTTCTGGCTAAACTAAAGGCAGATAATCAACAGCTAAAATTGGGTGTATTTGCAGAAACCGATCAAAAAAATATTCCACAGGCTTTCGGGGATCAGCAAAAAGCACAATATCACGCAGCTTTAGAGTTTAATGCTGGCAGTACAAACTGGGATGCCAAAATCAGGGTGAATGCTGAAAAAGATCCACAAATTGATAATGATCAAGATGTAAATCTTGAAGGTTCTTATCTGGCGGGGAAACTTTGGAATCAATGGTTGATTGCTGGGCAGATTCCAACTTATTGGGGGCCAGGCCATGATGGCAGCTTAATTCGTGGTGATGCCAGCCGTCCAGTCTATGGCTTTACAGTTCAACGTGCAGAACAGACAGCATTTGAAAATAAATGGTTATCTTGGATTGGCCCGTGGCAGTATCAGGCTTTTGCGGGTCAACTCGATGACTATAGCGCAGTTCCAGACGCCAAATTGATTGGTTTGCGTGTTACAGCACAGCCTTTACCTTATTTAGAGCTTGGTGCCTCGCGTGCGATTCAGTGGGGTGGGGAAGGACGACCTGAAAGTTTAAGTTCGCTGTGGGATGCTTTTGTGGGTAGTAAAGATAATGGGGGTACAGGTGAACCAGACCCATCTAACCAGATTGCCGGCTTCGATGCGCGGTTAAATTTATTTTCTCTTACCCAAATTCCGGTAGGTCTATATGCTCAATATGTAGGAGAGGATGAGGCTGGGGGCTTACCTGCAAAAAAAATGTATTTGGCTGGAATTGACTATTCTTCCACTGTAAAAAATATGCCATATCAGCTCTACACAGAATGGGCAGATACGCGGACTAATGGCAAGGTTCAAGGCATTTCCTACAACCATACGAATTATACAGACGGTTTTTATCAGCATGGTTATCCTCTAGCACATGCTTTAGGTGGCGATGCGCAGATGATTTCCGTGGGTGGAGATATTCGTATTGATTTTATGAACCGCTTATCAGGGCGTATACTTTTTGCTGATGTGAATCAATCAGAATTTGCCGCTGTTAATAATGCTGCTTTTGCTTTTAATGATGAGATTAAAGCACTGGATTTGACCTGGTCACATTATATACGTCCAGAAATGCCGCTTAAAATTAATGCATGGGTCGGTGATTCAAAGGTAAATGGTCGAGATAGCGGAGTTTCTTTAGGTATCGAAATACCATTAGAAAAAGGCTTGTTCAGTTATTAATTCTTAGCCATGATTAAATCCTGCTTAAACGCAGGATTTTTTTATCATTTTAAAAAACTATAAGCAAAAAAAACGCAATGATTGGGGTTGTCATTGCGTAGAAAAAGGAATGTTTTTTCAAACTATTTCAAAATTAACTGTGGAGAGAGTTAAATCTGATTCCTTACTGAATATGACCATAATAGGACGCATTCTCATATGACTCATCAGTATTCATGTTAATACATGTTAAATAAGGTTAAAACTATGAAGATTATGTGGGGATATTTGCATCATTTTTGCGCAATTTTAGCTTAAATAAAAAAGCTCTTCATCAGAAGAGCTTTTAAGAGCAATTTTTTCTAATTAAAAATGGAATACGCCGAGGCCAGATTTAACTTCATCCAGTGTCGCCTGGGTAATATCGCGACATTTATCCGTACCAGTTTTTAGAATATCCATGATGTAATCCGGATCTTTAGCCAGTTCAATACGACGCTCACGAATTGGACCGATCAATTCTTTTAAAATGCTTTCCAGACGTTTTTTCACTGTACCATCGCCTAAACCACCACGACGATAATGGGCTTTAAGTTCTTCCAGCTCTTCTTTATTTGGATCGAAGGCATCTAGATAGGTGAATACCACGTTGCCTTCGACCTGACCTGGATCTTCAATACGTAAGTGATTCGGATCGGTATACATGGCATTGACGGCTTTCTTAATATCTTTATCTGTTGCATCTAGCACAATGGTATTGCCCAAAGATTTCGACATTTTTGCTTTACCATCAAAACCAGGTAGGCGACCAACATTGGAAAGAAGTGCCTTACATTCTGGTAGCAGGTCATGACCAATTTGACGGTTTAAACGACGCACGATTTCGTTGGTCTGTTCGATCATTGGAATTTGATCTTCACCCACAGGAACAACCGTTGCCTTAAATGCTGTAATGTCAGCAGCTTGAGCAACCGGGTAGCACAAGAAGCCGGCTGGAATATCACGCTCAAAACCACGCATCTGGATTTCAGATTTAATGGTCGGGTTACGCTCAAGACGTGAAACAGTCACAAAGTTGAGATATAGCATGGTCAGTTCATTTAAGGCAGGTAAGCATGACTGAACACAAATTGTGGTTTTAGTTGGATCAATACCGACAGCCAGATAATCCGTCGCCACTTCAATAATGTTACGACGTACTTTTTCAAAATTGTCCGCATTATCAGTTAGGGCTTGAGCATCGGCGAGTAACAAGTGTTGATGGTGAGAATCTTGCAGACCTACACGAGAGCGTAATGAACCCACAAAGTGGCCGAGGTGGAGTTGTCCGGTAGGACGGTCGCCCGTCAAGATCACTGGACGATTATCTTGATTACTCATTATCTATTCCAAAGGGTAGTCAGTACTACAGCTGTATTTTAACGAATGGCAACATTGTACGGCATTCTGTTTTTGATTGTCAGCCAGAAAAAAAGCTGTCGTAAAAAAATCTTATAAATTAAACAAGTGAATACAATATTTTTAAGAATTTTGATTAAACTATCTGGAAAGAAGATAAGGATAATAAGTATGGCGAGCAGTTTATTACTATTATTAGATGATATTGCTACTGTTCTGGATGATGTCGCTGTCATGAGCAAAATGGCAGCAAAAAAAACAGCAGGCGTCCTTGGTGATGATCTGGCTTTAAATGCGCAGCAAGTGACAGGTGTGCGGGCTGATCGTGAATTACCGGTGGTCTGGAAAGTTGCCAAAGGTTCTTTTGTTAATAAACTGATTTTGGTGCCGCTGGCATTATTAATCAGCTTTATTGCAGGCTGGCTGATTAATCCCTTGTTGGTGCTGGGTGGTTTGTTCCTATGTTATGAAGGCGTGGAAAAAATTATTCATACCTTGCATACACCGAAGGCCAAGGACGCGGAACAGGCGCGTGAGCAATTGATTCATACAGAAATGGATTTGCACCAGTTTGAAAATGAAAAAGTCAAAGGTGCTATTCGCACTGACTTTATCCTGTCTGCTGAAATTATCGTGATTACTTTGGGAACGGTCGCCGCAGCCTCGATGCTGACCAAAGTGACTGTTTTAAGCCTGATCGCGGTGGTGATGACCATTGGTGTTTATGGTTTTGTTGCGCTGATTGTCAAACTGGATGATATCGGTCTGCATCTGACTGAACAGCAGTCCGATTTTAAACAAAAAATAGGACGTGGCTTGTTGGCATTTGCCCCGATCTTAATGAAAATTCTCTCCATTGTTGGGACCGCTGCGATGTTTCTGGTGGGCGGTGGAATTATTAACCATGCAATTCCTTTTATTCATCACTTTACTGAAGACAGTGTTGCTTATGTGCAGGATATTCCCAGCATTGGCAACATTGTCGGTGCCGTAACACCGACCTTGATTAATTTCGCAGTAGGAATTTTAGCGGGTCTGCTGGTCATGCTGGTCATCAGCCTGATTAAGAAAATCTGGCCTAAATCATCAAAAGCTTAAGGTGTGGAAATATCTGGATATTAAGCAGATTAAGAAAAGGAAAAGACTATGCGTTGGAAAGGTCGTCGTGTCAGTAGCAATGTAGAAGACCGTCGTGGTGGTGGTGCCAAAGCTGGCGGAATCAGTATTGTTGGATTGATTGTGGCCTTTGTGGCCTGGAAGTTTTTCGGTGTCGATCCACAACAGGCTTATCAAACCACCAAGCAGGTCACTCAGGGGGTATCGGGTGCGGCAGAAACACGTGGCCTAGAAAATCCCACGCCAGAACAGCAGGAGTCGATTGATTTTGTTGGAACTGTATTGGCAGATACTGAAGATACCTGGAATCAGGTGTTTCAGCAGCAGTTAAATCAGCAGTATGTTCCACCGAAACTGGTGTTGTTTAACGGCATCGTGAATTCTGGTTGTGGTACTGCTCAGGCGGCGATGGGGCCTTTCTACTGCCCGACAGACCAGAAAGTGTATATCGATACTGCATTCTTTAAAGATATGCGTACCCAAATGGGCATTACCGGAGAACAGAATGCCACCGAACTTTCCCGTAATGATCAGGCGGGGGATTTTGCGCTGGCCTATGTCGTGGCCCATGAAGTGGGGCATCATATCCAGACGATTTTAGGTATTTCTTCTCAAGTACAGCAAGCACGTCAGCAAGCAAGCGAAGTGCAAAGTAATCAGCTTTCAGTGCGTCAGGAATTGCAGGCAGACTGTCTGGCCGGCGTTTGGGCTTACCATAATCATGAACGTACCCAATTTCTGGAACAGGGTGATGTGCAGGAAGCGATGGATGCCGCCCATAAAATTGGCGATGATTATTTACAGAAACGTGCTCGCGGGCAGGTGGTGCCGGACAGCTTTACCCATGGCAGCAGCGCGCAGCGGGTACAATGGTTTAACACCGGCTTGAAATCCGGTCAAGTTGCGAATTGTGATACCTTTAATCAAAATATTTAAATGACTTCGATAAAAAAAGGAGCAGATGCTCCTTTTTTTATTTATGCAGAAAACGCCGGAAGTTTCTTAATATCTTGATACTGACAAATAATGCAGCCAAAGCAAACAGTGCAATTGCAAAGACTGTATATTTGAGGTTGCTCATGTCATTTTGATAAAACTGCTGAATTTCTTGTTTGTTATATTCTAAAGCAGTTGCTTTGCCGGTTCGGCTATCTCTGAACTGGATTTTTTCAATATAGAACAGATTTCCCGCTTTGATTAAGTCAACAGTCTGGATTTGACGGGTATGCGATTGATTGTCTTCATCGCTACATAAAGCGCTGTAATGTTCACAGTTGATTTTGGCCACATAACCATTTCCTGCAATCAGAATAAAAATTGCATTGTCTGGTCGCTGGTTATTGGACACCAATACATACTGTTCGCCGGCTGTACTTTTTAAGGGAATGCTGGTGGCTTGCTGATAATGCTGTTCTGCTTGCAGAATTTCCTGAATTTTAGCAAAGCAGGTAAAACATAAGGACAACGTGATCAGAAAAATCACGCTGGCAAAACAGAGACGAAAAATGGTTTTGACAGTTTGATGCATGGGAGAAAAATTCAAAATAGAATGATGGGAAAGCAAAAGCCGAGTGCTGATCTGTATGTTAAATCATCATTCGAAAATACTGAAAAGAAACTTAACTCAATTCGATAAAAAAGCGGACTAAACTTGTTTTGCCAGAATACCTTGCTATTTAAATCTCTATTTTAACAACACCTCTCGGCGCATAGTGCTCCATATCGCCCGATTTTAGGAAACCGAATGGGAAATTTCTTTTTTCTTCAGCTACTCACGGTGGTCTTTGCTCTGTCTATTGCCACGACCATGTTTAATAAGCGCGTTTTAGGCTTTCCGCAAGCGATCGGTGTCCCTATTGTCTCTGCAATCTTTGTTTTCATTTTGCAGTGGGGCGCCAGTTTACTGCATGGTAATCCATTCTTTAGCATCAATATTGACAATATCGAGCAGGCTGTTCGTCACGTCGATTTCTATGATTTTCTGATCAATGGTGTGATCTGTTTTATCCTGACTTCATCTGCGCTGAAGTTTAAGGTCTCAGATTTGCGTAACCACTGGCGGCCGATCAGTATTTTGGCTGGTCTGGCTTTGGTGTTCTGTGCAGTGTTCTTTGGTGTGGTGTTGTATGGTTATCAGTTCCTGATTGGTAAACATGTTGACCTTCTGGTTTTGCTCTTGCTAGGGGCGGCTTTGGGCGCCACAGATCCGATCGGCATCAAAGGCGTATTGAGTTCGGTTCGCGCACCGCATCATTTGATTGTCAAGCTTGAAGGCGAATCACTGTTTAATGATGCAATGTGTATTGCCTTATTTATGACCTTGCTCAATGTTCTGCAAGGTGAAAACTTTACGGTACTGGCAGTGCTGCAAACCTTGCTTTATGAAATTGTCGTGGCGGTGCTGATTGGTCTCGGATTCGGTTTTGCGATCTTGCGGATTTTGCGCGGTAAGCATGAAATGGAATCTCTGATTTTGACCACGGCCTTGCTGGCTTGTGGTTCCTATCTGGTGGCTTTGCTGGCACATGCTTCCGCGCCAATTGCCTGTGTGATTGGTGGTTTGATTGTTGGCAATAAATGGAAAGAAATCCTGGCAGATGCTGAAATTGGTGACGTTAATCATTTCTGGCATACGGTTGAGGGAATTATCAATTCATTCCTGTTTACCCTGATTGGTCTAGAATTGTTTATTCTGGACTTGAGTACCAGTCTGGTTCTGGGCGGAATGGTGGCTTTTGTGATTCTACATCTGGCCCGTTTTGCAGCCAACTATCTGGCCTTTGCCATGTTCCCAAAAGTCAGCAAGAAAAGCTATAACGGCAGTTTGACCATCCTGTCTTGGGGCGGAGTACGGGGCGGGATTTCTTTGGCCTTAATTCTGGCGGTCGCCAATGTTCCTCAGCTGGAAGCCTATAGCAGTATTCTGGTGGGCTATACCTTTATTGTAGTGCTATTGTCCGGTGTGGTATGTGGCTTGGGCCTGCCTGCGGTGATGAATGCGTTTTATTATAATCCCAATGAAGAGACGCAGGGCTTTAAAGGCTGGTATCAACGCATGTGTCATAAAATGAATCGTAAGGGTTTTCGCTATATTGTTGGAGAAGATGCCAAAGGAAATGAGACTATTACTATCTTTCAGCCAGAGATTCTGATTGATCAGAAAGATGCAGATGGTGTCGCCACGGTGCATCATCCAGATAAGGTTCAGGAAGTAAAACGCTTAGAAAATCCGGATAATTTCTAAAGATAAAACTTAAAAGATCAAGATGCTGCTGGACTGGTTTTTATAGTGAGATAAGAGAGCTTGAATCAACGTCTTTTAATCAGGCTTGATTATTCCCATCTAGCTTTTCATGGATAGGTTGAGGTGTGATCTTTTACTTAGATGAGCTATTAATGAGATGAAAATCAGCAAGACAAGTTCCGCCAGTCAGGAAATGGCAGAAATGATTTTGGCTGTGGTCAATCAGATTCCATATGCCAAAGTTGCCACCTACGGACAGATTGCCAGACTGGCAGGTTTGCCCAAACATGCGCGATTAGTCGGTCGGGTGCTAAGTCATCTAAATGCGGACACCGATATTCCCTGGTATCGGGTGATCAATGCTCAAGCGAAAATCAGTGTGAAGCAACTGGACGAACATGGCCAGAATATCCAGCAGCAAAAACTTATGCAGGAAGGAATTTTTCTTAAAGGTGATCGCGTGGATTTAAAATGCTATCAATGGGATGGTCTGGTCGAGATATAAAAAAGTCCCCACTTGGTGAAAAGTGGGGATTTTAAGGCTTATTTAGTTGCGAATCACCATCACTGGAATATCTGCTTGGCCTAAAATGCTTTGCGCTACGCTGCCAAGGAACAGTTTTTTAAAGCCAGTACGGCCATGAGAACCAATCACGATCAGGTCAGAATTTAAATCTTTAGCTGCTTTGACAATCTCGCTATAAATCACCTGACCCTCAAGGAGCTGTGTATCCACTTCAACACCGGCACCAGAGAATTTTGCTTTGGCTTCATCCAGCGTTTTCAGGATGGAAGTGCGGGCACGTTCAATCAGGTCATTGGTTTGTGCCGCAGAGATATATTCCGCAGCGATATAAGGGTCCAGTGCCAGCACTTGAACCACTGTGACTTTACTGTTAAATGCTTTGGCAATTTCTACAGCTTTATCCACTGCAGCATACGATGTTTCTGAACCGTCAACAGGTACTAAAATATGTTCAAAAGGCATTAGAATTCTCCTAAGGGGAATTTAGAGTTATAAAATTATGACGCGTTAAACCGGGTACGAATAGTTGTTTATACTTTGATCATAGCCTGTATTGTATAAAAATAAAACCAAGTAAATACATAGGTATAATGTCTAATAGATTAAAGAATCAAGCACCTGTTTAGAGCTTTTGAACCGAGTTGTTTATTTAGCCTAAGTTAATAATTTATATGTAATTAATGAATTTATTCAAAATGTCAGTTAATCACATCGAATAGAGGTGGGGTCTAATTTTATTTGCGGTGACAGCTGTTCATAGCGATTTAAAATTGTTTGAGTTTCACCTGCATAAATTTTTTGCTGTAGCTGCTGGATTTTATGTTCTGTTACATGTAAACGCGCACAATGTAATGCAATCTGATTTTCCCGGGTTACCGCCAGTCGTTGAGGCTGCTCATATTCCGGATAGCGCTCGATTTTCTGCTGTGCTCTGCTGAGTTGTGCCAAGGACCGTTTTTGCTGCATGCTCATCAGTTGCTGCTGTTTAATCCACTGTGCCACATCACGTCTGACACCATTATAATCTACGAAAATAGGCGAGATGATCTGGCAGGCACTCAGGCTTGAAAGGCTAATGAGTAAAATAAGTATTTTGATTTTATACATTTGGTGAATCCTCGAAGAATTAAAGGGTGCTAGGAATACGTGAATTACATACTAAAAAAAGCTTTTTTGTTTAAAATTTAAAAGTTTATTCTGTATTTGCATAAAGACTGAACATTTGTGTTTTAAAATGCTTGACGATAGAGGCTGAAATTACGATAATGCGCACACAGTTTACGGCTATGTAGCTCAGTTGGTTAGAGCACCGCACTCATAATGCGGGGGTCACAAGTTCAAGTCTCGTCATAGCCACCATTTTAAAAGACCAAGCTCTCAGCTTGGTCTCTTTTTTTGTCTTTTAAAAAGTACTGAAAACCATAAAAAATATTTGAAGCATCCACTAATTTTTGCAGTTTCCGCAAAACATCATTTTTCCTTCTTAATGTTGGGGCTATTCTTCATTTTACTGCCGCATAAAAAAAATCGCCCAAGCATTCACTTGGACGATTCTGATTTATATCGTTGAGAGCAGAATTTAGCTACCTGCTTTCCAGCCATTCACGATTGGATAACGACGCTCACGGCCATAAGAACGTGAACTGATACGTGGCCCAATGGCACCTTGGCGGCGCTTGTACTCATTGATATCAACCAGACGAATCACTTTCTTCACGACTTCAGCATCAAAGCCTTTGGCAATGATATCGTCTTGGCTCATGTCTTCTTCAATATACGAATACAAGATCGCATCTAGAATGTCATAGGCAGGTAAAGAGTCTTGATCGACCTGATCCGGACGCAGTTCTGCTGAAGGTGGACGGGTAATCACACGTTCTGGAATCACTGGAGTTTCAGAAATACTGTTACGATATTTCGCCAGTTCAAACACAATGGTTTTATACACATCTTTCAGCACCGCATAACCACCGACCATATCGCCATACAGGGTGCAATAACCGACAGCTAGTTCAGATTTATTACCGGTTGCCAACACCAGATTACCGAATTTATTAGATAGGGCCATCAATAAGGTGCCACGTGAACGTGCTTGCAGGTTTTCCTCGGTGGCATCGACTGGAACATTACCAAAGAATGGGAACAGCACCTGCATAAAGCCGCTTACCACTGGATTGATTTCGGCAATACCGAAAGTCACGCCCATATTTTTGGCCTGAGCCGCTGCATCTTCGACACTGATTTGTGCGGTGTAAGTATAAGGCATCATCACAGCCTGAACTTTGTCTGCACCAAGCGCATCTACAGCAATCGCCAGAGTCAGGGCAGAGTCAATGCCGCCAGACAGCCCCAGAATCACACCTGGGAAGCCAGAGCGCTGTACATAATCACGTGTGGCCATGACCAGACTTTGATAAATCTCAGCCATGGTGTCTAAAGCAGGTGCAATTGCGCCTTTGCTGAATTGCAGCTGTTCAGCATTAAATTCTGCAATTGCCAGATTTTCCTGGAAAGTTGGTGCCTGTAAAGCCACCTCACCAGATTTGTTGAGCACAAAGCTGGTGCCGTCAAAGATCAGGTCATCCTGACCACCGACCTGGTTGCAGTACACCAGATTGATATTCAGCTGTTTGACCAAGGCCACCATGGTTTCAATGCGATGTTGTGGTTTACCCACTTCATATGGCGATGCATTCAGTACCAAAGCTGTGTCGATATTTAATTTTGCCAGTTGCTGAACAGTGGCCAAAGACCAGACATCTTCACAGATCAGTACGCCAAATTTATGTCCAAGATACTCAAATACCAGATGCTGATGACCTTCGCCAAAATAACGCTTTTCATCAAATACACCATAGTTTGGCAACACCTGCTTGTTATAAACACCCAGTACTTCGCCATCTTTCATGACAGCAGCCGAGTTATAGCGTTGACCATCTTCAGTTTGATTAACAAAACCAAAGACCATGACAATATCTTTTACTTCAGTCAGTTTTTCAAAAGCCGCTTTGGTGCGTTTCACCAAGCTTGGGCGAATTAATAAGTCTTCTGCAGGATAGCCCAGCGTTGAAAGTTCAGGAAAGATAATCAGATCCGCTTTATCTTTTTTAGCCTGATTGGCCAGATCAATCATTTTTTGCGTATTTGCATCCAGATTGCCCACATGTGGAGAGAATTGAGCAATCGCAATTTTAAAACTTTTCATTCCAAGTAAATCCTATTCCTATAGGTTGATACACTAAATTACTGATTTTTATAATTCTAATTATTCAGTTGAGTGCACTTCGATATTCATAAAATGCCAAATGGCTTAAATAAAAAAACTTTTTATCGTATGATCATTGAATCTTAATGTGCGATGCAAAATAATCATACCGGCTTATTTTATCGAAATTTTATCGATAAGCTAGAGCTGATTTAGCAGAACAGGCATTGAGTGAAAAAGTTATTATATAAAATTAGAAAATATGCTGATTTTTTATGCATCTAGGCGTATATAGATTTAAAGGCTAAAGTCGAAATTTCGGCTTTTAAAATATGCCTTATCTATATTTTTTGGAATTAAACTGATTAAATATCATCTGTTTATTTGTGGATTTAAAATAATATTTGGAATTTTTTTTAGAAAAATATCCCGGGCAATATCGCCTTGTTGTTCAATATTGTAGGTTGAAAATGATTTGTTGGGATTAAATTGATATTTGTACGGATTATATTTTCCCAAGCTGAGAAAATAAGCACTTTGTAAAAATGCCCCTTTTAAAAGCACATTGATCTGACATTGGTGTTGATAAATATGCGCCATCTCATGAATAAATAGTGCCTGATAAGATAAACTCTCGCGCGAATAATCTTCCCGATAATTTAAATTGCGTACATGTATGTAGCCACTCGGCGCCATAATGACATGTTTGGATTGCCAAGGTAGGTAAGGGTGATTCATGATTTTAACGCGGGAATAATCGATCAGGTTGCCAAATACCTGTTGGGAAATTTTGATTTCACCAGGCGTTAAACTGCGGCACTTAAACTGTTCAAAATGAACCAATCTCAAAATAAAGAGCAGAAAATACAACAGCATTCAATATATATCCTGTTTTTAGGTGACTTAATCCGTGAATATGATTTTGATATATTCATTTTAAAACGTTTCAGGTCAATTTTTTGTAGGCTTTTGTCAGCACTAAAAAAACCACCCAAGAGGGTGGTTTTTTTAAGTCTTTCGACGCGGTTCGAATTAACGAACGATATCGCGTTGAACTTCGCCAGTGTAAAGTTGACGAGGACGACCGATCTTGTAAGGACCGCTGTGCATTTCTAACCAGTGGCTGATCCAGCCAACAGTACGTGCAAGCGCGAAGATCACAGTAAACATTTCAGTCGGGATACCAATCGCTTTAAGGATGATACCTGAGTAGAAGTCTACGTTCGGGTAAAGGTTACGCTTGATGAAGTATTCGTCAGAAAGCGCGATACGTTCAAGTTCCATAGCCAATGCAAGCTGTGGATCATTGATGCCAAGTGCACCAAGAACTTCGTCACAAGTTTCTTTCATTACTTTCGCGCGTGGATCGAAGTTTTTGTAAACTCGGTGACCAAAGCCCATCAGTTTAACTTCTTTAGTCTTCACTTTTTCCATGAAGCCAGCAACGTTTTCTACAGTGCCGATTTCGTCAAGCATCTTAAGAACAGCTTCGTTCGCGCCGCCATGAGCAGGACCCCAAAGTGCAGAGATACCCGCAGCAATACATGCATATGGATTCGCACCAGTAGAACCAGCTAAACGTACGGTAGACGTAGACGCATTTTGTTCGTGGTCAGCATGAAGCGTGAAGATACGGTCCATTGCTTTTGCAAGGATTGGATCAACTTTGTAATCACGATCTGCAGGAGTAGCAAACATCATGTGCAGGAAGTTTTCTGCATAACCAAGGTCATTACGTGGGTAAACGAATGGTTGACCAATGGTGTACTTGTAGCTCCAAGCCGCCAGCGTAGGAATCTTCGCGATTAAACGAATCGCAGTGATTTCACGGTGGTTCACATCTTCGATGTCAAGGTTGTTGTGATAGAACGCAGACAACGCACCAACCACACCTACCATGATCGCCATAGGATGCGCATCACGACGGAAACCATTGTAGAAACGGCTAACTTGATCGTGAACCATCGTATGGTTACGTACTTTAGCGTCAAATTCTTCTTTTTGCTCAGCAGTTGGAAGTTCGCCATTTAACAATAAATAGCAAGTTTCCAGGTAATCAGCTTTAGTCGCCAATTGATCGATTGGGTAGCCACGGTGTAAAAGTACACCTTTGTTACCATCGATGAACGTGATTTTAGACTCGCACGCAGCTGTCGCCATAAAACCAGGATCAAAAGTAAAGTGACCTGCAGCCAACACATCTTTAACGTCGATTACATCTGGGCCCAATGTGCCGCTGTAAATTGGTAGTTCAATTTCTTTGCCATCAAGCTGTAAAACGGCTTTCTTGCCAGTTGCTTCAGACATTCAATAGATCTCCTGTCCTGGTGAATGTATATCCGCTTTGTCTATCAATCTTTTAATGCACAAAACGGACGGATCAAAAATTTGCTATAAGATTAGTGAGTACTGAAATTTTGTCAATTATACTTATGGATGAAAAATGACGGCCGCACAGCAGTTTAGTCACATTCGCTCAGTATAAAAAGTTCAGTAAAATCACAGCATCAAACCTCTATAATAAGTCAAATTGATGCAGAGGTGCAGAAAAAAATAGACTGCTTGGGGCATTTGTAAGCGTTTTTTCCTAGCAAGAAATGCGGGCGAAAATAGTGAAAGATTAAGGTGAGCATGCTTAAAACTATATAAATCTCATAACTTACATCGTTTTTGCCAAGCTGAATTTAACAGGTAGAATTATAAATAAAAGCAATTAATTGAATTTTGAATATGGTTCAATTGATTAAAAATTAGCTTAATAAATGGCCAGTTTTGCAGCAAAGGTAAGCAGTATAAAAATAAATGAATGATTTTTTGAATCTAAATGCTTCAAATCGATTGAAAAACCCATCGTGTGGTGTACTAAGTCGCTATTTAACATCAGGTTATCTGAATCACTGCGCTGCTGATGAATTGGGGCAATTGGTCTGTTAAATCTAGACACTTGATTTAAATCTGAATTAAAAAGAGATTTAAATAATATTTGTGATGGAACTGTGCATCTTTAGTCTAAAACTCAAACATGATCCTGTAGGCTGAAAACCGAGTAAATTAATCATCTTAATTATTTAAAAACAATCATATAGATAGGAATTGAAAGGGTGGAATAATATATAAAGTCTGACTTATTGTTGTTAATGATTCTTATTTAATGTTTTTTTATCCAAAAAGCCAAATTCAGCCGTTTGTATTTTAATAGTTCACGTTTTATAATTCAGTGTCGTTTTGATTTTAGGCATGTATTTGCCTGAGAATGCCAGCTTTCCTTCGAATTAATTCCAACAAACTCCGGATGGAGTTTTTACTTACAGGATGCCCGCTGTGAAAAGCAACAGACCTGTCAATTTGTCCATGGGTCAAGTTTTAGAAGTAAACTTAAAATCACCCGTGGCTATTGCATCAATTCTACACCGTCTTTCAGGTGTTATCGTATTCTTACTCGTACCGGTCCTTCTATGGATTTTAGACAAGTCATTGTCTTCGCCTGAAGGTTTTGCGCAAGTTCAAGAAATCTTTAACGGTTTCATTGTTCGCTTTATTGTATGGGTATTTGTCGCCGGCATGATTTTTCACTTTATTGCGGGTGTTAAGCATTTACTTGCTGACATTGGCGTTGCTGAAGAACTAGAAAGTGGCCGTGTTGCATCTACTATCGCATTAATCTTGTCTGCAATCGGTATTGTTGCAGCATTTGTATGGATCGTACTCTAATGAAAAGCGCTACTGGTTTAACAGGTTCAGGTTCTCGCGATTGGTTTCTCCAACGTGTCAGTGCTGTAGTTCTAGCTGTTTATACCGTTGTTGTACTGGGTTGGATTCTACTGAATGGTGGTTTCAACTTTGAACAGTGGTACGGCTTTATGATGACAGTTCCAATGAAGATTATGTCTTTATTGGCGGTCTTATCTCTTGTTGCACACGCATGGATCGGCATGTGGCAGGTATTCACGGATTATGTGACTACTCGTCAAATGGGTCCTTCAGCTTCAGGTTTACGCCTTGTACTGACTTCAGCAGTGATCATTGCTGTACTTGCATATGCAATCTGGGCGATCCAGATTTTTTGGGCGAATTGATAGGAAACAATCATGGGCGCTATAAACCCTAAAGAAGATTACACAAATATTCCGCACGAAACTTTCGATGCTGTCATCGTTGGTGGTGGTGGTTCAGGTATGCGTGCGTCTTACCAACTTGCTCAAGCTGGTTTGAAAGTTGCGGTTCTGACTAAAGTATTCCCAACTCGTTCGCACACTGTTGCAGCGCAGGGTGGTATTGGTGCATCTCTTGGTAACATGCAAGAAGATAACTGGCACTACCACTTCTACGACACTGTAAAAGGTTCGGACTGGTTAGGTGACCAAGATGCAATCGAGTTCATGACTCGTGAAGCGCCTCAAGTGGTTTATGAACTTGAACACCTGGGTATGCCATTCGACCGTAATGCTGATGGTACAATTTACCAACGTCCATTCGGTGGTCACTCAGCAAACTACGGTGAAAAAGCTGTGCCACGTGCATGTGCTGCTGCCGACCGTACCGGTCACGCACTTCTTCACACACTTTATCAAAGCAACGTGAAAATGGGCACTCAGTTCTTCGTAGAATGGATTGCGCTTGACCTGATCCGTAACGAAAAAGGCGACGTTCTAGGTGTTACAGCAATTGATCAGGAAACTGGTAAAATTGCAGTATTCCAAGCAAAAGCTACATTGTTTGCTACTGGTGGTGCTGGTCGTGTTTACCGTGCATCTACAAACGCTTATATCAACACTGGTGACGGTCTTGGTATGGCTGCTCGTGCAGGTATTCCATTACAAGATATGGAATTCTGGCAATTCCACCCAACGGGTGTTGCGGGCGCAGGCGTATTGTTGACTGAAGGTTGTCGTGGTGAAGGTGCAATCCTTCGTAACAAAGACGGCGAACCGTTCATGGAACGTTATGCACCAACTTTGAAAGACTTGGCGCCACGTGACTTCGTATCACGTTCTATGGATCAAGAGATCAAAGAAGGTCGTGGTTGTGGTCCTAAAGGCGATTACATCCTGCTTGATATGACGCACCTAGGTGCGGATACGATCATGAAACGTCTTCCATCTGTATTCGAGATTGGCAAGAAATTCGCGAACGTTGACATCACTAAAGAGCCAATTCCTGTAGTACCAACAATCCATTACCAAATGGGTGGTATTCCAACGAATATTCATGGTCAGGTGGTTGTTCCTGAGTCTCCTGAAACAGAAGCGCTTGTTGCTAACTACAACAAAGACACCGACGTTTACTCTACCAATGCTGAAGGTCGTGACTTTGCTAAGCCAGTAAAAGGTTTCTATGCAATCGGTGAATGTTCATGTGTATCTGTACACGGTGCAAACCGTCTAGGTACGAACTCATTGCTTGACTTGGTTGTATTTGGTAAGGCTGCTGGTCAACATATCATTGAATATGTTACTAAACAGCACGATGGTGAATATGAGCCGCTTCCAACAACTGTGCTTCAAGAAACTGTTGAACGTATTCGTAAACTTGACGAATCAACTACAGGTGAGAATGCTCAAGACGTTGCTGATGCAATCCGTGACATCGTTCAAGACCACGCTGGTGTATTCCGTACATCTGCGCTTCTAGACGAAGGTGTGAAGCAGATTCTTGCAATTGAACCGCGCGTACGCAACATTCACTTGAAAGACAAATCTAAAGTATTTAACACTGCACGTATTGAAGCACTTGAAGTTGAAAACTTGTATGAAGTTGCGAAAGCAACGCTTATTTCAGCTGCTGCTCGTAAAGAATGCCGTGGTGCACATACGGTTGTAGACTTTGAGGAGTCTCCAGACCATGCTGAATACCCATATGGTCGTCGTGATGATGAGTGGATGAAGCACACTTTATGGTTCTCTGCGGACAACCGTTTAGAGTACAAGCCAGTTCGTTACCGTCCATTGTCGGTTGACGCGATTCCACCTAAACCACGTACATTCTAATCAGGAGAATTCAGATGAGTAGAGGTACTCGTACATTTCATATCTACCGCTACGATCCTGACAAGGATAAAGCACCGTACATGCAAACTTTCAAACTTGAACTGACTGATAAGCACCGTATGTTGCTTGATGCACTTCTTGCATTGAAAGTACAGGACGAAACTTTAACGTTCCGTCGTTCATGTCGTGAAGGTATTTGTGGTTCTGATGGCGTGAACATCAATGGTAAAAATGGTTTGGCGTGTCTTTGGAACCTGAACGATTTACCAAATGAAATTACTGTTCGTCCATTGCCTGGTCTTCCTGTAGTGAAAGATCTGGTGGTTGATATGAACCAGTTCTATGATCAGTACAACAAGATCCATCCATTCTTGATCAACAACCAGCCTGCGCCTCCTAAGGAACGTTTACAGTCTCCTGAAGAGCGTGAGCATCTTGATGGTCTATATGAATGTATTCTATGTGCATGCTGTTCAACTTCATGCCCGTCATTCTGGTGGAACCCGGACAAGTTCTTGGGTCCTTCAGCATTGTTGAATGCTTACCGCTTCATCATTGACTCGCGTGATACTGGAACACAAGAGCGTTTGGCTCGTCTAGACGACCCATTCTCCTTGTTCCGTTGTAAAGGCATCATGAACTGTGTATCTGTATGTCCTAAAGGCTTGAACCCAACGAAAGCAATCGGTCACATCCGTAATATGCTTTTAGATATGGCAGGCTAATAGGCTGCTCTTGGCAGTTTAGAAAAAAGCACACCTTCAGGTGTGCTTTTTTTATGCAAGCTATTGGAAAAATTAAAAAATCATAAGATAAAAATAAAGATACTATACTTAAAATGTATAAAGTTGAGTGAAATAGTGGGGAAGTGGATATTGGCTTTGAGCGCCATATAAGAAGAACATGTGATTATTTTGGGTATTTATGATTTTTAGATGTAAAACTGACCTGAAAAATAGCAAGAACGATGTTATTATATAACGGAAATTTAGGGAGGGAGTGGATTGAAAGGTTTGCTCTCTTTTTATTTATCGGAAATGCTTAGGACTTAAGTCTACATTGAATCTATTTTTGAGATAAAGCACCATATATTAGAGTAAAATATCAGAACTGTATTTAGCCAATTTATGGAAGGTATGTGTCAAAAAAATCAATTGAAAAGTTGAGATCATGTTAGCATTTAGCCCATGACTATGTTTAAAAATGCCACGTCAGGTACATTTTTTAAACACTGCATAATCAGGGACTGGTATATAAAGGTAGACCCGAGTCGCTTTAGAAAAAATCTTTGTTAATGCTTGCTTTTTTCTAAGTCGATTTGCAAAAAATTGCCCGGTTTCGATCGGGTATTCAATGAGTGATGATGCCGCTGAGGGGCGTTATTGTTCATTAAACATATCAAGATTTTCTTGGTGTGGTGATAACGCCTCATGGCTTATGCCTTATGGGGGACTAGTATCATATTACCAATTTGATACTAATAATCCTGGGTTTTGCTTAAAAAGCATCCTGAAAATGTTTTTGCAATAGGAAATGGGTCCACAAATGCAAGAAGTTGCTGACGCTCTGCGTCTTGACACTGAACTTTCCGCTGATAGTGCAGCGTATATTGAAGAACTTTATGAGCAGTATCTGACTGCTCCAGACTCAGTGGGTGCTGACTGGAGAGCGTACTTCGATAAATTCCCAAAAGGTGATCAACCACACAGTAATGTACGTGAGCAATTCCTACTTTTAGGTCGCAATTCAAGCCGTATTCAGCCTATTGTTCAGTCGACAGTCAGCTCAGAGCATGAACGTCGTCAAATTGGCGTGCTACAGCTGATTGCTGCTTACCGTAACCGTGGCCACCAGAAAGCAAAACTGGATCCATTAGGTTTGGCGAAGCGTGAAGTTGTGCCTGATCTAGATCTTGCTGCGCATGGTTTGACTCAGTCTGACTTAGACACAGTATTCAATACTGGTAACTTGGCGATCGGTAAAGAAGAAGCGACTTTGGCTGAAATGGTTCAGTCAATGGAAGCCACTTACTGTGGTTCAATCGGTGCTGAATACATGCATATCGTGGACACCAAAGAAAAACGTTGGATTCAACAACGTCTAGAAAGTGCACGCGGTCAATATGGCTTCAATGCTGATCAAAAGAAACATGTCCTTGAGCGTTTAACTGCGGCTGAAGGCCTAGAAAAATATCTTGGTAATAAATTCGTTGGTGCCAAACGTTTCGGCGTTGAAGGTGGTGAAGCATTCATCCCGATGGTCAACGAAATTATTCAGCGTGCAGGTTCTGTAGGCTGTAAAGAAGTTGTGATCGGTATGCCTCACCGCGGCCGTTTAAACCTTCTTGTTAACATCATGGGTAAGAACCCGGCTGACCTGTTTGGTGAGTTCGAAGGTAAGTCTATTCACAAGAAAGGTTCTGGTGACGTTAAGTATCACCAAGGCTTCTCTTCAAACGTGATGACTCCAGGTGGCGAAGTTCACTTGGCATTGGCGTTTAACCCGTCACACCTTGAAATCGTTGGCCCTGTGGTTGAAGGTTCAGTACGTGCACGTCAAGTACGTCGTAAAGACATTGGCGGCGATGACGTATTGCCACTAATCGTACACGGTGATGCTGCATTTGCAGGTCAGGGCGTTAACCAGGAAACTTTCCAGATGTCACAAACTCGCGGTTATACCGTGGGTGGTACAGTGCACATTGTAATTAACAACCAGGTTGGTTTCACGACGTCTGATCCACGTGACGCACGTTCTACAGAATACTGTACTGACATCGCAAAAATGATTCAGGCACCGATCTTCCATGTGAATGGTGATGATCCTGAAGCTGTGGTGTTCATTTCACAATTGGCACATGACTTCCGTCATACCTTCCGTAAAGACGTTGTGATTGACATGTTCTGCTACCGTCGTCGTGGTCATAACGAAGCGGATGAGCCAGCTGCAACTCAACCAATGATGTATCAAGTGATTAACAAGAAAGCGACCACGCGTACGCTTTATGCGGACCAACTGGTACAACAGGGTGTTCTTGATCGCGCAAGTGCAGATCAGATGGTTGAAAACTACCGTGCCGACCTGGAAGCGGGTAATCACGTTGCCAATGCACTGGTACTTGAACCAAACAAAAAAATGTTTGTGGACTGGACGCCTTACTTAGGTCATGAGTACACAGACGAGTGGGATACAACTTTCCCAATCGAACGTCTGAAAGAACTTGGCAAGAAAATGCGTGAGCTTCCTGAAGGCTTCGTGATGCAGCGTCAAGTTGCAAAAGTAATTGATGACCGTCTGAAAATGCAAACGGGTGAAATGCCTCTGAACTGGGGTGCTGCTGAAACTCTGGCGTATGCAACTGTACTAGATGATGGTTACTTGCTTCGTTTAACGGGTGAAGACGTAGGTCGTGGTACTTTCTCACACCGTCATGCAAAACTGCATAATCAGGTAGATGGTTCAACTTATCTTCCACTGTGTAACCTGAAAGAAAACCAGCCGCGTACTGCAATCTATGACTCTTTGTTGTCAGAAATGGCTGTATTGGCATTTGAATATGGTTATGCGACGACTCTTCCTAAGAGTTTGATCATCTGGGAAGCACAATTCGGTGACTTCGCAAACTGTGCACAGGTTGTCATTGACCAGTTCATCTCATCTGGTGAAACCAAATGGGAGCGTGTATGTGGCTTAACTATGCTTCTTCCACACGGTTTTGAAGGTCAAGGTCCAGAACATTCATCTGCACGTTTGGAACGTTTCTTGCAGCTATGTGCTGAAGACAACATGCAAGTCATCACACCGACTACGCCTGCGCAGATTTTCCACGCATTACGTCGTCAAGCGATTCGTCCAATCCGTAAGCCATTGATTGTTACTTCGCCGAAATCTTTACTTCGTCACAAGCTTGCTGTATCTAGCCTTGAAGAGCTTGCAAACGGTACATTCCAAACCGTGATTGATGAAGTAGACAACATCAACAAGTCAGATGTAACCCGTCTGGTTCTGTGTGGTGGTAAGGTGTATTACGACCTAGTTGAAAAACGTCGTGAAAAAGAATTGAACAACACTGCAATTGTACGTATTGAACAATTATATCCATACCCAGAAAAACGCCTGGCAGAAGTGCTTGCGCAATATCCAAACGTTAAAGAACTCGTTTGGGCGCAAGAAGAACCGAAGAACCAAGGTGCTTGGTTGTTCATCGCACCGCGTCTGTATGACGATGTGATGAAAGCGGGTAAACAAGTACGTATTAGCTATGCAGGCCGTGAAGCTTCTGCTGCACCGGCATGTGGTTCACCATATTTGCATGCAAAACAACAAGCTCAGCTCATCAACGACGCGCTTGCGATCGACGCTGAATAATCCAGGAGATTCTAAGTAATGGCAACCGAAATTAAAGCACCGGTATTCCCAGAGTCAGTTGCGGACGGTACGATCGCAACTTGGCACAAACAACCAGGTGAAGCAGTGTCACGTGATGAAGTGATCTGCGATATTGAGACTGATAAAGTTGTTTTAGAAGTTGTTGCTCCTGCAGACGGTACACTTGCATCTATCATTAAAGGTGAAGGTGATACTGTTCTTTCAGCTGAAGTCATTGCACAGTTTGAAGAAGGTGCTGTTTCTGGCGCTACGCAAACTCAAGCAGTTCAGTCTGAAGAAAAAGTTGAACAAGCTGCTGCGCAAACTGAAGCGGGTAATGCACCGATCGTTGAACGTCAACAAGTACAGGACCAGGCTCCAGCAGTGCGTAAAGCATTGACTGAATCTGGTGTTGCAGCTGCTGATGTTGCAGGTACAGGCCGTGGCGGTCGCATCACGAAAGAAGATGTGGCAAATCATCAGGCGAAACCGGCAGCACCTGCAGCGCAACCATTAAGCGTTGCAGTGGGCGAGCGTATCGAAAAACGTGTTCCTATGACTCGTCTTCGTAAGCGTGTTGCTGAACGTTTACTTGCAGCAACTCAAGAAACTGCAATGTTGACTACGTTCAACGAAGTGAACATGAAACCAATCATGGAAATGCGTGCTCAATACAAAGATGCATTCGAGAAGCGTCATGGTGCGCGTCTTGGCTTCATGTCATTCTTCGTTAAAGCAGCAACTGAAGCGCTTAAACGCTATCCAGCGGTAAATGCTTCAATTGATGGTGATGACATCGTGTATCACGGTTACTATGACATCGGTGTTGCAGTTTCATCTGAACGTGGTCTAGTGGTTCCTGTACTTCGTGATACAGACCGCATGAACTATGCTGAAGTTGAAAATGGCATCCGTGCATATGCTGGCAAGGCACGTGACGGTAAGCTGGGCATCGAAGACATGACTGGCGGTACATTCACTATTACTAATGGTGGTACTTTTGGTTCATTGCTTTCTACACCAATTCTAAATACGCCACAAACTGCGATTCTGGGTATGCATAAAATCCAGGAACGTCCGATGGCGGTGAATGGTCAAGTAGAAATCTTGCCAATGATGTACCTTGCACTGTCTTATGACCACCGTTTAATCGATGGTAAAGAAGCAGTCGGTTTCCTTGTAACAATCAAAGAATTGTTAGAAGAGCCAGCGCGTCTGATCCTTGATCTGTAATTTATTCATTAAAAATCTCCCCTAACCCCTCTTTAAAAAGAGGGGAAGATCCCCCTTTGGAAAAGGGGGATTAATAAGGGGGATTAGTTGGAGATAAACATGTCTCAATTCGATTTAGTCGTAATTGGTGGTGGCCCGGGCGGCTACGAAGCAGCAATTCGTGCAGCTCAACTTGGTTTTAAAGTTGCGTGTATCGAAAAACGTATTCATAAAGGTAAACCATCTTTAGGTGGTACTTGCTTAAACGTCGGTTGTATCCCGTCTAAAGCTTTACTTGATTCTTCACATCGTTATGAAGATACAGTTCAACATCTAGATGACCATGGTATTACGACTGGTGAAGTTAAATTCGATCTTTCTAAAATGCTGGCTCGTAAAGACAAAGTTGTAGATCAATTGACTGGCGGTATCGATCAGTTACTTAAAGGTAATGGCATCGAGTGGTTAAAAGGTACGGGTAAACTGCTTGCAGGTAAAAAAGTAGAATTTGTTTCTCACGAAGGTGAAACTCAAGTTTTAGAGCCTAAATATGTGATTCTTGCGACGGGTTCTGTACCGGTAAATATTCCTGTAGCTCCTGTAGATCAAGACTTAATTGTTGATTCTACTGGCGCGCTTGAATTCCCAGAAGTACCTAAGCGTTTAGGTGTAATTGGTGCGGGCGTGATCGGTCTTGAGCTTGGTTCTGTATGGCGTCGTCTTGGTGCTGAAGTTGTTGTATTTGAAGCAATGGATGCATTCTTACCAATGGCTGATAAAGCATTGGCAAAAGACTTCCAAAAACTGTTGACTAAGCAAGGTATGGATATCCGTATCGGTGCAAAAGTTGCAGGTACTGAAATCAATGGTCGTGAAGTAACGGTTAAATATAACCAAGCTGGTGAAGACAAAACTGAAACTTTCGATAAATTGATCGTTTGTGTCGGTCGTCGCGCATATGCTGAAGGTTTATTGGCTGATGATTCAGGCATTAAATTGACTGAACGCGGTTTGGTTGAAGTCAACGATTGGTGTGCAACTTCAGTTGAAGGCGTATACGCAATTGGTGACTTGGTACGTGGTCCAATGCTTGCGCATAAAGCAATGGAAGAAGGCGTAATGGCGGTTGAGCGTATTCACGGTCATGCTGCACAAGTGAACTATGACACCATTATTTCTGTAATTTACACACATCCGGAAGCGGCGTGGGTAGGTTTAACAGAACAGCAAGCGACTGAAAAAGGTCACGAAGTTAAAACGGGTCAATTCGGTTTTGCTGTGAACGGTCGTGCTTTAGCTGCGGGTGAAGGTGCCGGTTTCGTGAAGTTTGTTGCTGATGCAAAAACGGATCGTTTACTCGGTATGCACGTGATTGGACCTGCTGCGTCTGATATCGTTCACCAAGGTATGATCGCGCTTGAGTTTGTATCTTCAGTTGAAGATCTTCAGTTGATGACTTTCGGTCACCCGACATTCTCTGAAGTGGTACATGAAGCTGCACTTGCAGTTGATGGGCGTGCGATTCACGCGATCCAACGTAAGCGTAAGTAATTCGAAAAAAGAGCGACTTAGGTCGCTCTTTTTACATTTCATGGTTGTTTTTATTGGAACAATCATCTAAAAATAAAGATAACGATTTTAAGAAATGCTGGTACTGCTTTGACGGACGTCTGGGTGCTAGTGGGTTATAACAAGGCAAAGAAGTAATAAAAGGTTATTCAATGAATTTACATGAGTATCAAGCAAAAGCACTATTAAAAAAATATGGTATGCCTGTACAGGAAGGGATACTTGCCACCAATGCCGATGAAACGGTGCATGCTTTCGAGCAGTTGGGTGGAAAGTTTGCAGTATTGAAAGCACAGGTGCATGCGGGTGGCCGGGGTAAGGCTGGTGGGGTAAAAGTAGTGAAATCGGCTACTGAGGCTGCTGAATATGCCAACCAGATTATTGGTTCACGCTTGGTGACTTATCAGACTGATGCCAATGGTCAGCCGGTCAATAGCATTTTAGTTTCTGAGGATGTTTATCCGGTTGAGCGCGAGCTGTACTTGGGCGCTGTGGTGGATCGCTCGACTCGCCGCATCACTTTTATGGCATCGACTGAAGGCGGTGTTGAAATTGAGAAAGTGGCCGAAGAAACCCCTGAAAAAATTATTAAAGTTGAGGTTGATCCTTTAGTTGGTCTAATGCCATTTCAGGCGCGTGAAGTTGCTTTTGCACTTAAACTCAAAGATGGACAAATCAATCAATTTGTTAAAGTCATGACGGCTGCCTATCAGGCATTTGTAGACAATGATTTTGCACTTTTCGAAATCAATCCGCTGTCTGTGCGTGAAAACGGCGACATTCTGTGTGTCGATGCCAAAATCGGAATTGATTCGAATGCACTGTACCGTTTGCCTGAAGTGGCTGCTTTGCGTGATAAGTCTCAAGAAAATGAACGTGAGTTAAAAGCCTCTGAGTTTGATCTAAACTATGTGGCACTTGAGGGTAACATTGGTTGTATGGTCAATGGTGCCGGTCTTGCCATGGCAACCATGGATATTATTAAGCTGTATGGCGGTCAACCAGCCAACTTCCTGGATGTGGGTGGTGGTGCGACCAAGGAGCGTGTGATTGAAGCCTTTAAAATTATCTTGGCAGATCACTCTGTCCAGGGTGTATTGATTAATATTTTTGGTGGAATTGTACGTTGTGACATGATTGCTGAAGCAATTATTGCAGCGGTTCAGGAAGTAAATGTGACAGTTCCTGTGGTTGTTCGCCTCGAAGGCAACAATGCGGAACTGGGTGCAAAATTACTGGATGAATCAAGTTTGAAATTGATTTCTGCACATGGTCTTGCTGACGCTGCAGAAAAAATCGTTGCTGCTGTAAAAGCTTAAGGAGTATCTAACATGAGCGTATTAGTTAATAAAGACACTAAAGTATTGGTACAGGGCTTTACAGGCAAAAACGGTACATTCCATTCTGAACAGGCTTTAGCCTACGGCACTAAAGTCGTGGGTGGTGTAACCCCGGGTAAAGGTGGTCAAACCCATTTAGAATTGCCTGTATTTAATACCATGCGTGAAGCAGTGAAAGAAACAGGTGCAGATGCTTCAGTGATTTATGTTCCGGCACCCTTTGTACTGGACTCTATTGTTGAAGCGGTTGATTCTGGCATTGAGTTAATTGTGGTAATTACTGAAGGTGTACCGACCATCGACATGCTCAAAGCCAAGCGTTATCTGGAAACCAATGGTAATGGCACACGTCTGATCGGGCCAAACTGTCCGGGTATTATTACGCCGGGTGAATGTAAAATCGGGATCATGCCGGGACATATTCATCAGCCCGGTAAAATCGGGATTATTTCACGTTCAGGCACACTGACTTATGAGGCTGTGGCGCAAACTACAAAACTCGGTTTAGGTCAGTCGACCTGTATCGGTATTGGTGGTGACCCGATTCCGGGTATGAACCAGATTGACTGCTTGAAACTGTTCCAGGAAGATCCACAAACTGAAGCTATCATTATGATTGGTGAGATTGGCGGTACTGCGGAAGAAGAAGCTGCGGAATATATTCAATCGAATGTGACTAAGCCAGTTGTTGGTTATATTGCGGGTGTGACTGCACCTAAAGGCAAACGTATGGGTCACGCAGGTGCGATTATTTCAGGTGGTAAGGGCACAGCAGAAGAAAAGTTTGCTGCCTTTGAGCGTGCGGGTATGGCGTATACACGTAGTCCAGCCGAACTTGGTTCAACCATGCTGCAAGTATTAAAAGATAAAGGTTTAGTTTGATATTCACATTAGACCTTTAATAAAAAAGCTCCCAGATGGGAGCTTTTTTATATCTCAGTCTATTTTTAAGTTTTAGCTTTAAGGCTTTGGGTCATCCCATTAATATCTCCACCCTGAATACCGAGCTCACTCATCAGGCTGTCAATGAGCGGTGCCTGGCTACGATAACGCAGGGCGCTATTCACCACCTGATCTGAAAGAGCAACATTACTATTCTCATGATGGGCATCTGCCTGACAGGCACCGGCATGACCGCCATGTAGGCCATTCACCTGGAGAATCTTGATATCATCAATATTCTCCATTGGCTTGACACTTTCTCTGATAATTTCAGGCAAGTATTTCAGCATGGCCAGACGAATCTGCATTTCGACCTGTTCAGGTGACAGGACGTTATTGGCTTCATTGACCGCACGTGTACCTTCAGCATCCACCTGATACTGTTTCTCCATTGCCTGAGCCAGTAGAATTTTCGCATCCGCTTCGCCCTTGGCTTTAAGGCGGACTTTTTCTGCTTCCGCCTCAGCCGCAATCCGCACTGCTTCTGCATCATCTGCTGCGGCTTGTTTTCCGGCTTCAGCGGCAACCGTAATCGCAATTGCATCTTTTTCTGCGTGTTCTTTGGCTGCGACCAGCTCAACCGCTTTTTGACGCTCTGCCTGCTGGATTTGGCGTACAGTGATGACTTCTTCTTCCGCTTTTACCGCTTGTGCACGTGCCTGATCGGCTTGCGCTTTGGCTTCAGATTCGGCGCGAGATTTTTCTGCAATGGCAATGGCACGATCCTGTTCGGCCAGCTCAATAGTTTTCTTTTGTTCGACTTGGGCTTTTTGAATCAGCTGCGCTTTTTGGATATTCTCATTTTCTACATCACGGGCCGCTAAAATACGCTTGAGGTCGACTTCTCGTTCAGCGGCAATTTGTGCTTCTTCTGCTTCACGTTTTTTGCCGGCTTCCTGAGCGGCAATTTCAGCCAGCTGTTCAGCACGGCGAATGGCAATTTCACGTTCTTGTTGCAGTTTGGCATATTCTTCTTCACGAATAATTTGCAGGCGCGCCTGTTCAGCTTCCAGATTTTTGGTTTTAATCGCCAGATCGGTATCCTGTTCAATATGGTTGCGCTTACGACGACGGTCTTCAATGGTTTCAGTGAGCTTGGTCAGACCTTCAGCATCAAACGCATTTTGCGGATTGAAGTATTTAAATCCGGTCTGATCCAGTCCAGTCAGGGAAACGGTTTCCAATTCCAGACCATTTTTATGTAAATCTTCTGAAACGACTTGCTGAACTTTTTGCACGAAATCGACGCGTTTTTCATGCAGTTCTTCCATGGCCATTTCTGCCGCCACTGCGCGCAGTGAATCAACAAATTTACCTTCCACCAGATTTTTCAGTTCATTCGGTGACATGGTTTTTTGACCAAGGGTTTGTGCTGCGGTGGCAATTGAATCTGCGGTAGGTTTGACCCGCACATAGAATTCAGCCATGACATCCACGCGCATACGGTCACGGGTAATCAGTGCCTGATCATCTGCACGGCGCACTTCAAGACGCAGGGTGTTCATATTGACTTGAATAATTTCATGCAAGACTGGGAGCACGATTGCGCCTCCGCCCAAAATCACCTTTTCACCACCCCAACCGGTACGCACAAAGGAGATTTCTTTACTGGAGCGGCGGTATAGGCGCGCAATGATGAGACCGAAGGTCACCAGTGCTGCAAAAATAATTCCAGAAATAATTAAAATATTATATAAATCAAAAGTTAACATTGTTATAAAGTCTCAGTTTGGTTCTGGCTGAATAAAATTAGAGTGCAGTGGCTTGAAAGCCATTTTTGGTTTTATGGGTCAGTACGACATTCTGACCTTGATTTAAAATTTGATTGGTTTCTGGTTCGACTAAAACATAATGGGTCTGGCCATGCTGATCCCGGACTTTGGCTTGCGCAGGAGAGTTGA
This sequence comes from Acinetobacter lwoffii, assembly GCF_024129115.1. GTDB lineage: Bacteria > Pseudomonadota > Gammaproteobacteria > Pseudomonadales > Moraxellaceae > Acinetobacter > Acinetobacter lwoffii_T. The sequence goes on along the minus strand of NZ_JAMXXO010000006.1, from coordinate 17,547 downwards.
CTTTGGCATCACCCAGAATAATGATTGCGGTACGCCCAATAAGCTCGTCACTATAAATGGCAGAAGTTTCATCTTGAGGCATAAGCTTGCTGGCAGCCATGGCAAGCCAGCGCACTATCGGCATACACAGAAACAGACAGGCTGGGGAAATTAGCCATACATTGAAGAGCTGGCTGGTCAGGCGTTCAAATATTCCCTGAATCAATAAACCACTTAGGCCATAACTGGTCAGAAAAATGATGAGCCAGATAAATAAAGGCAGACGTCCCAGATATAACCAGTCAAATACTTTGGTGAAAAAGCCGGGATGTTGATCCGGATTAATTTCTGGTTGCAGGGGGTCTTCAGGCAAAAACTGTTCTAACATATTCTGCGAGCCGCCACCGAGCAGCAGTAATATGCATTCCAGTGCAGCAAACATCAGCATCAGACTCAGGCTGATACTAAATACGATATTTGACGGATGAGTAAACAGTTCCCACATTTTTTATCTCTATAATTATGTTTTAGGAAAAGTGTAAGGAAGCCTCTGATGCTATAACGATAGCAGTAATTATTAATTTTGTATGCAAAAAAATAACAAAAAACCTTATAAACAAGGATTGAATATATTATGTATTTAATAATTATTGAACTATTAAAGTTAATAGTAAACTATAAGAAGCTAACTGGATGTTTGAGCAAGTGATGCCATAGCGGCAATAGGAATTCTGAATAGCATGGCATTCTGTGTGTGCTTGCCTGAGAAAGTATAGAGATACATCGACCTGAGTATCTCCAAATTTTTCTGTTCAAGTTTAAAGTAGGGCAGTCTGAATCCGGACTTTCATATCTAGAGTCTGTTGCAGAATATAGTGTTGCATCCATTTGACTTGTTCGCCCATAGGATTGACCTTGACTGCAGTATTCAGGAAGTTGAGATCAGGCTGCTTGAAAAGCTGCTTTTGCAAGGTTTGCTCCAAAATCTGACTGTTGGTGGTCAAAGGTAATGCCACTAGATAGAACGCTTTAGGATAATTATAAAAGGCATATAATAAGTTAAAGGCTTTTTGATCACCTTTGAGGTTGCCAGCACCAATTTCGTAAGCTGCGTTCTGGTTACTATAAGTAACGCCGATTAGAAATTCCCAATGACCTTCTTGCAAACGCAGACCAAACTGTAATCCGATTTGATCCGCGGTCAGCTCGTGTTGCAGATAGATATTTAAAGGCTTGCCATCATCACTGAAAGGTTCTTGCAAGACTAGAATATGTTGCTGATGCTGATAAATATAACCAGCAAGCTGGGCCTGTTCCAGACGGGTTTTTACAGTGGTGAGATCAAAAGCGCTATAGGGCATAAATGAAGTATATCAAGAGGGAGAATTGAGTCTTACTCTAGTAATTTTTTAACTATTTGAGAACCACTACTTTAGATTATTTTCCTAGGATTTTATTGGTTTAGCGACAGGTTAATATATACTTCTACCACACAATATCCTCGCTTGAATTGTGCAAATCATTGATTCATAAAAACTGATATTCATTATTGATGAATTTTTATATGAGCTTTTGATATATCAATATCATAAAACAAGCAATGGATAGGATAAGTAAATCACTATAATGAATATAAATTTTCAAAAGTGTCATAAGTACACGTTTTTCTAAGCTGGTGTTGTCCATGTCGTTAAATGAGGAAAGACTTACTCATCTCAAACAGCTTGAAGCTGAGAGTATTCATATCATCCGCGAAGTTGCTGCCGAGTTTGAAAATCCGGTCATGCTGTATTCGATTGGTAAAGATTCAGCGGTCATGCTGCATCTTGCGCTAAAAGCGTTCTACCCAGCAAAACTTCCATTTCCATTATTACATGTCGATACAGGCTGGAAGTTTAAAGACATGATCACTTTTCGGGACAACATGGCGAAAACCCATGGTTTCGATTTGATCGTGCATCAGAATAAAGAAGGGGTTGAGGCTGGTATTAACCCGTTCGACCATGGTAGTTCTAAATATACCGACATCATGAAAACTCAGGGCTTAAAACAGGCTCTGGATAAATACGGTTTTGATGCTGCTTTTGGTGGCGCGCGCCGTGATGAAGAAAAATCACGTGCCAAAGAACGTGTTTATTCATTCCGTGATTCGAAACATCGTTGGGATCCAAAAAACCAGCGTCCAGAACTTTGGAATCTTTATAACGGTAAAGTGAACAAGGGCGAAAGTATTCGTGTATTCCCGTTATCTAACTGGACTGAGCTGGATATCTGGCAATACATCTATTTGGAAAGTATTCCATTAGTACCACTTTATTTGGCTGCAGAACGTCCTGTGGTTGAACGTAGTGGCACACTTATTATGGTTGATGATGAACGTATGCCTTTAAAAGAAGGTGAAGTTCCACAAATGAAATCGGTACGTTTCCGTACTTTGGGTTGTTATCCATTAACAGGTGCTGTGGAATCTACAGCCAATACCTTGCCGGAAATTATTCAGGAAATGTTACTGGCAACCAGTTCTGAGCGTCAAGGTCGTATGATTGACCATGATGAAGCAGGCTCAATGGAGAAGAAGAAGCAGGAAGGCTACTTCTAATTTAATCTCCCCCCTTGCGCAGCAATGCTACTCACCTCTTTAAAAAGAGGGGGAACTCCTAAATCAGAACGGAGATAAAGTCCCTCTTTATTAAAGAGGGATTTAGGGAGATTAAAAAGAGATTCAAAACAACCGATTTCTAAAGAATATGTGGAGCTTTGAGCGATGTCTCATCAATCTGATTTAATCAGCCAAGATATCTTGGGCTATCTGAAACAACATGAAAATAAAGATCTGTTACGTTTCCTGACTTGCGGTAACGTGGACGATGGTAAATCGACGTTAATCGGTCGTCTGCTGTATGATTCAAAATTGATTTATGAAGATCAATTACAGGCTGTGACCCGTGACTCGAAAAAAGTCGGTACGACAGGTGATGCACCTGACTTGGCGCTTCTGGTCGATGGTTTACAAGCAGAGCGTGAGCAAGGCATTACCATTGATGTGGCCTATCGTTATTTCTCGACAGAAAAACGTAAATTCATCATCGCGGATACGCCGGGACACGAACAGTACACCCGTAACATGGCGACAGGTGCGTCGACTTGTGACCTTGCAATCATTTTGATTGATGCGCGTTATGGCGTGCAAACCCAGACACGTCGTCATACCTTTATTGCGAGTTTGCTTGGGATCAAGAACATCATTGTTGCGATTAACAAGATGGACTTGGTGGAATTCTCTGAAACACGTTTCAATGAAATCCAAGCTGAATATGCGGCATTCGTTGCACAATTGGGCGACCGTAAACCAAGCAATATCATCTTTACGCCTATTTCTGCATTGAATGGCGATAATGTGGTGAACAAGTCGGCCAATACGCCGTGGTACACTGGTGAAACGCTGATGGGTACGCTTGAATCGGTGGAAATTAACCGTAGTTCAGCGAAGCAGGATTTCCGTTTCCCTGTGCAGTACGTGAACCGTCCGAACCTCGACTTCCGTGGTTTCTGCGGTACGATCGCACTTGGCGATATCAATGTTGGCGATACCGTAACAGCATTACCTTCTGGTAAATCATCGACTGTCAAAGAAATTGTCACTTTTGATGGCAATCTTGAGCATGCCGTTGCAGGTCAGGCAGTGACTTTAACGCTTAACGATGAAATTGATATTTCACGTGGTAACGTGTTAATTCGTGCGGATCAAGCTGTTCCAAATATTTCCCGTTCAGTTCAAGCGACTGTTGTGTGGATGGCAGATCAACCACTTGTACTGGGTAAGCTGTACAACATCAAGATTGGTACGCAAACCGTTCCGGCAAAAGTAACGGCAATTCATTACCGTACCAACGTTAACACATTGGAAAAAGTTCAGGTGGATAAACTTGAGCTAAATGCAATCGCCAATGTGACTGTTGAATTTGATGCACCAGTGGTCTTTGACCGTTATCAAGACAGCCGTTTCACCGGTTCGTTTATCTTCATCGATCGTTTGAATAACGTGACGATTGGTGCTGGTATGGTGGAAGAATCAGTTGAATGGTCTGCACACGATGAGCCTGTCACTGCAGAAGCACGTGCGGCACGTTTGGGTCAAAAACCTGCTGCGGTGACTGTAACTGCTAAAGCTTTGGAAAATGCTCAGGCGCTAGAAAGCTTGCTGATTCAGCAAGGGATCGTTGCTATTGCTAAAGCAGGTTTGAATGCGGAGCAGGTTGCACTGGTTCGTGAAACTGGTGTGGTTGTAATTACCGATGCTGCAGGTACAGACACGACTTTAACTGCTGAAGCAGTTGAAGAGCTTGCTGAGAAGATTGTGGAATTGGTTCGTCTATAAGACTGGGCTGATTTAAAAAAACCCGCTGAAAAGCGGGTTTTTTATTGCCTAAATTTTGATTGCATGAAAATCATTCGATTAGTCAAAATGTGATCTTTCAATTTACTAGTCAATTAATACAATACTCCCTAGATTTGGGGAATATATGAAAAAATTAATATTGCTGGCTAGTTTGTGTATGGCTTTTGGAGTAGATGCCAAGCAAACCACAACCAGTACTGAATCGATCAAGCAAAAAATAATCCAGCAGTCGATTGAGAATTATCCAGGAAATTGTCCGTGTCCTTATAATACTGCACGTAATGGTAGTCGTTGTGGTAAGCGTAGTGCTTATAATCGTGCAGGCGGATATGCGCCGCTGTGTTATCCGGAAGATGTGAGTGATCGAATGGTAAAGGAATATAAAGGGCGTAGTTAATTAAAGGCTCCATATTTAGATAGTGAGCTAAAAGAAATATTTTTGTTAGATTTGGCTTCACATGGGTAATTATTCATAAGAATCATTGAGGACTAAGGCCAGAATTGCTTTCATTTCAGTTAAACTTTTCACGCCTGCAATCCTTTTAATAATTTCTCCATTTCTAAAAATAAGCGTAGAAGGCAAACCATAGGCATTATAGCGCAAGGTTAAAATCGGAGACTGATCCACATTGATCTTGCCAAATTTAACTTCAGGATTTACCTCAGCATAGTATGTCGCCAGTTCGGCAAAGATCGGAAAATTCTGAACACAGGGCTTGCACCAGTCTGCATAAAAGCGAATCACGGCAAAACCTTCAAACCACTCAAAATCACTGTAATTGTTTTCGTTATATTCGATCACTTGGGTCATGGTTGGCCTATTATCAATTTCCTGAATAGTCCCCCGATTATACATAAGTCCGATGTAGCTTCATTCCTCATGCTAACTATGTTCAAATAAGTCCAAGACATATGAAATGCATAGATTAGGGAAAGAAATCATGTCGCAACAAACCATGCAGCAAGTCATTATTACAGAACCGGGTGGTGTTGATAAACTCGCTTATGAAATGGTGACTGTACCTGAACCTAAAGCAGATGAAGTTCTGGTGAAAGTTCATGCCTTTGGTATTAACCGTCCAGATATCCTGCAGCGTCAAGGCTTATATCCGATGCCTAAAGGGGTAACACCAGTTCCTGGTCTGGAAGTGGCAGGGGAAGTGGTTGCGGTTGGTAGCGATGTCAGCCAGTTTAAAATCGGTGACAAGGTTTGTGGCCTGACCAATGGTGGCGGTTATGCTGAATATTGCGTAGTGCCAGAAAGCCAGACCTTGAATATTCCTGAAGGCGTAAGTTTTGTACAGGCAGCGGCCATTCCTGAAACTTTCTTTACTGTATGGGCGAACGTGTTCCAGATGGGTAAGGCCAAAGCAGGGGAAACGGTACTGGTGCATGGTGGAACGAGCGGGATTGGTACGACTGCTTTGATGTTGTGTAAATCACTTGGCATCAAAACTTTTGCAACCGTCGGTTCGGATGAAAAAGTTGCAGCGATTTCTGATTTAACCACGGCTATTAACTATAAAACTCAGGACTTTGAGCAAGTTATTAATGAAGCCACTGACAATGGTGGTGTCGATGTCATTTTAGATATGGTCGGTGCACCATATTTAGAGCGTAATTTGAATTTGTTGCGCCGTGATGGACGTCTGGTCTATATCGCTTTCTTGGGTGGTGCCAAGGCCAAAGAAGTCAAACTGGGTCAAATCATGATGAAACGTCTGACCATTACCGGTTCGACCATGCGTGCACGCAGCACGGCTGAAAAAGCGGAAATTGCACAAGGCCTGAAAGAGCAGATTGCACCATTGTGGGCAAAAGGCGAATGTCTCCCGATGATCTATAAAACGTTTAAGTTCGATCAGATTCAGGATGCCCATGCCACAATGGATACTGGAGAGCATGTGGGTAAAGTTGTAGTTGAAATTATTTAATACGAGATAAGTGATTCAAAAAAAGCCAGTAATTTTACTGGCTTTTTTTAATTTTAAGTAAAATATTATTACAAATAAATATATAAAATCTTGAATAAAAATTAAAAAATGTTAACTGTTCGACACAACCTGTCAATTATGACACGTAAATTGCATGTATAGATAATTCCGACCAAATGGTTAAACATTCACATGAATGTGAGAGGGAAAATAAGATGAAAATTATTTCAACAGCATATAGTTCAAAACATAGTTTAAGAGCATTACGACGTATTCATAAAATGATTATTCGCGGAACCATCAGCTGGGTAGAGTTACATAAAATGTATCGGGCGATGCTGCATCTGGAGCGTTATATAGAAAGATTAACAATACAAAATCGTCATTCAAGCAAGAAAGCATCCAGAAAATCCAAATAAGATCTTGTATGTTTAGGGTGAATAAAGGGTCAAGATCTGATGCAAAAAAATATCTTAGACTTTGTCCTAATATTATTCATTGATCGGCATTCAGTATAATCATTCAACATCTAGCGATAAATAAGTACATGAGAATGTATTAAGTGGGGATTTATGAAGCGCCCAGCTTCAACACATGAGCGTCTTGCAGAGCGTTTAGCCAGAATTTTGACCAAATTAAACGTCGGATATCAACTCCGGGCTGCAGAGCTAGCTGCAGAATTTCAGGTCAGCACCCGCACCATTGAGCGTGATTTTGATCGTCTAGGCTCTTACTTACCCTTACTTCAAGATGAACAGAAACGATATTATCTGGAACCCTCTTATTTAGGGCGGTTTAAATTGCAGGATATCCAGACTTTTGCCCAGCTTTCGGGGATCAGTGAGTTGTATCCGGCGTTGGATATGTCTTTTATGCGTGAACTGCTGGATGAGCGGGCAAATCAGGTATTTTCGGCAAAAGGCTATTATTTTGAAGATGCCAAACAGTTTGCCGAACATTTCAAGTTGCTTGCAAGCGCAATCTATAAACGTCAGCAGGTTGAGTTGCAATATTCAGATCAATTGCGAATCATTAAGCCTTATCGCTTGATTCACCATCATGGTATCTGGTATCTGGTGGGTGTAGGTCAGGACAAGTTGCGCACCTATCGCTTAAGTCAGGTGCAACAACTCAAGCTGGTTTTTGAGGCGGAGGGCTTTGAGCATGATCCTGAAGTGCTGAAAATGCTGACAGATGAAGACAGCATCTGGTTTGGACAGCAAAAGCAGCAAGTCTTAATCAAGGTACAACCTGAAGTCACGGTTTTTTTTAAAGAGCGCCGTTTATTTCCAGAACAGCAGATCGAGCAGGAGACCGAGGCTGGAGAGTTGATGATCAGTTGCCAGATCCGTCACGAAATGCAGTTATTGCCTTTAGTTCGTTACTGGTTGCCATACGTGAAAATTATTGAGCCGATTCATTTCCAGCAGAAACTGGAACAGGATTTGCAAGGATATTTACGTTCTGCTGGATGATATTGAGAAAACAGAGCAGGGTGGCCTGATTAATGATGACACTTTAAATGGGAATTTAATTTACTTATTTTTTGACTAACTAAATTACAGATATAAAAAAACCAGCTTTCGCTGGGTTCTTTATTTGCACCATCTTTCTATAGTAGAAGAATGGTGCCCGAGGCCAGACTCGAACTGGCACGCTTTGTGGGCGGGGGATTTTAAATCCCCTGTGTCTACCGATTTCACCACTCGGGCTTTAACAAGATGGAGGCGGAGGTCGGAATCGAACCGGCGTCCACGGAGTTGCAGTCCGCTGCATGACCACTCTGCCACCCCGCCGCGTCTTGTTGATGCGTATATTAGCAAGCTCAGAAAAAAAAACAATAGTGTATTCATCTGTATGCGCATAAAAACATCATCTGGCGGAAAATATTTAAATTATTCATGTAGAATGTGCAAAATTGATTCATATCAACACTTGGGAGAAGTGCCGTGGCATTAGTTCTAGACGGTCGTGCATTGGCGAAGCAAATTGAAGCTGACTTGTTTACTCGCGTAGAAGCGCTGAAAGCAAAATCAGGTCGTACTCCAATTCTTGCGACGATTTTGGTAGGTGACGATGGTGCATCTGCAACTTATGTTCGCATGAAAGGCAATGCCTGCCGCCGTGTTGGTATGGACTCACTCAAAGTGGAACTTCCTAAAGAAACCACAACTGAAGAATTATTGGCTGAAATTGAAAAATTAAATGCAAATCCTGATGTGCACGGTATTCTGTTACAACATCCGGTTCCTGCACAAATTGATGAACGCGCTTGTTTCGATGCAATCTCGCTTGAAAAAGACGTAGATGGCGTAACTTGTCTTGGCTACGGTCGTATGGCAATGGGCGAAGCAGCCTATGGTTCAGCGACGCCTGCGGGTATCATGACCATCCTGAAAGAGAACAACATTGAAATCGCTGGTAAACATGCAGTGGTTGTAGGTCGTTCTGCAATTTTGGGTAAACCAATGGCAGCGATGCTGCTTGAAGCCAATGCAACTGTGACCATTTGCCATTCACGCACTCAAGATCTTGCAAGCTTTGTTAAGCAAGCAGATATCATTGTCGGTGCGGTAGGTAAAGCAGAATTAATTCAAAAAGACTGGATCAAACAAGGTGCAGTGGTTGTTGATGCTGGTTTCCATCCACGTGATGGCGGTGGTGTTGGTGATATCCAACTTGTTGGCATTGAAGAAATTGCTTCTGCTTACACACCAGTTCCGGGTGGTGTAGGTCCAATGACGATTACCACTTTAATCCGTCAAACGGTTGAAGCTGCTGAAAAAGCTTTAGGTTAATCAAATCCTCCCTAACCCTCCTTTTTCAAAGGAGGGAACTCTGATCACTATTTTTGGATGGAGTTTCCCCCTCTTTTTTAAAGAGGGGCTAGGGGAGATTCTTCAAAGACATTAATACTAATTAAAAGAAATCTAATGAGCTGCACCTTCCGACTCCCTCAAGCCCCAGAACATCTACTAAAAGCCTTGCATGATGTGATTCCACACTGTGAGCTACATGCACAGCAATTCCCGGATACACCCATTTCCCTGTGGCTGATTCCGCCAGTATTCCCAACAGATAAGCTGGATGATGAGGTGATTCGTCGCATTTGGAATGATACACCATACTGGATCTTTTGCTGGGCCTCAGGCTTGGCGATGGCGCAGTGGCTATTGGCAGAGCCGCATCATGTTAAAGACAAAGTAGTTTTGGATTTTGGGGCGGGATCGGGCGTAGTTGCCATTGCGGCGAAAATGGCAGGTGCAAAACGTGTGATCTGCTGTGATATCGATCAAGTTAGTCTAGATGCCTGTCGTGCCAATGCAGAGCTAAATGATGTCGAGCTTGAATATCTGGATGACCTATATAAGGCAGAGAAAGTGGATATTTTATTAGCCGCAGATGTGCTCTATGATCAATGTAACCGTTTCTTCCTGGATGAGTTTTTAAAATTTGCACCTGAGGTGTGGGTTGCAGACAGTCGGGTAAAAAACTTTAGTCATCCTCAATATGAAAAACTGGATGAGCGTAGTGCGACGACCTGGCCGGATTTGGATGAATCGCCCGAATTTCGTAATGTCAGTTTCTATAAAACACGTTAAATTTAAAAAATTAAAAAGGGCACTAGGCCCTTTTTGATTGTCTTACTCTGATTAAGTAACTAAGTATCAGATATTAAGAACAGGTATAACGAATAACCCGCATGGTCGTAGGGCGGGCTTCTAAAGCTTCGCGTGCACCCGGGTTCTCGCTATTATGTAAATCAGGCGTATTGCTCAAGCTGATTTGCGTGCGGCTATTACCCAGTTGGCGGCCATAGTTTTCCTGTTCCGCAGTTGGATTGGAAATTTCATTGGTGCTTAAAATCTGGATGTTGTAAGTTTTGGAATTTCCTAATACGTGTCTGCAAGCGGCTTGCAAGCGATTTTCATCCTGGCTTGGTCGTCCTGAGAGGGTGTAGCTCAAGGTTGCTGTATTGCCTGAACGTTCCAGAATTTCATAGCCACTTTGTCCATTGAATTGATGGGGTGTGGTCTGACATGCACTCAGTACGAAACTGCTCGCAGCCATAGCCAAAATTACTGTTGTTCTTTTCATATTTATAGTTCCTGAAGTCTTGGCTTAAGTATGCCATATTTTGCTTAAACTGCTGCTCTGGTCAATTGTGATCAATTGTTTAAACAGCCAATAAAAAAGGCCGCTTACGCGACCTTTTTTAATTAAATCAGCAATTAAGCAGATTTAACTGCAGCAATAAGTTCTGCTTGACGAGTTTTTAACGCTTCCGGTAAACGCTCACCTAGCTTATCGAACAATTCAGTATGGCTTTCAAGCTCTTTGATCCATTGATCTTTGTCTTGAGATGTCACAAGGTCAAATTGCTCTTTGGTGAAGTCTGAACCCGTCCAATTCAACTGTTCATAAGTTGGAACGCGGCCAATTGGGGTATCAACAGCAGTTGCACGACCTTCACAACGGTCAATGATCCACTCAAGAACACGCATGTTTTGACCGAAACCAGGCCATACGAAGTTGCCTTCAGCATCACGACGGAACCAGTTCACGTTGTAGATACCAGGAAGTTTGTTGCCAGCAGCTTCAGCTTTCTTGGCAACTTGCTCACCCATTTCTAACCAGTGCGCGAAGTAATCTGCCATGTTGTAGCCAGCAAAAGGCAGCATCGCAAACGGGTCACGACGAACGATACCTTGTTGGCCAACAGCAGCAGCAGTAGTTTCAGAACCCATGGTTGCAGCTTTATAAACGCCATCAACCCAATCAGTTGCTTCTGAAATAAGAGGCACTGTGTCTGCACGACGACCACCGAAGATGAATGCAGAAATTGGCACGCCAGCTGGATTTTCCCAGTCAGCGTCAATAGAAGGACATTGACCAGCTGCAACTGTGAAACGAGCATTTGGATGCGCTGCTTTTTCTTCGCCAGTGTGTGGTTGGCCTTTCCAGTTAGTCAAGTTAGCAGGAGCTTCTTTAGTCAGACCTTCCCACCAAACTTCACCATTGTCAGTCACAGCAACGTTGGTATAAATCACGTCTTTGTGCAGAGTCGCCATACAGTTCGGGTTGGTCTTGGTATTGGTACCAGGCGCTACACCGAAGAAACCAGCTTCAGGGTTGATTGCATATAAGCGACCGTCTTCACCTGGTTTGATCCAAGCAATATCGTCACCTACAGTTTCAATCTTCCAGCCTTCATAGCCTGCTGGTGGAATCAACATAGCGAAGTTTGTTTTACCACATGCAGATGGGAATGCAGCTGCGATGTAGTGTTTTTCGCCTTGTGGATTGGTCACGCCAAGGATCAGCATGTGTTCAGCTAACCAGCCTTGTTGACGACCCATAAATGATGCAATACGTAATGCCAGGCATTTTTTACCCAACAATGCGTTACCGCCATAACCAGAACCATAAGACCAGATCTCACGAGTTTCTGGGTAATGCACGATGTATTTTTCTTTGTTGCAAGGCCATGCAACATCTTTTTCGCCGTTCGCAAGCGGAGCACCTACAGTGTGTACGCAAGGAACGTATTCACCGTCAGTACCAAGAACGTCATAAACAGCTTTACCCATACGAGCCATTTTAGACATGCTTACTGCAACGTAAGGAGAGTCAGTTAACTCGATACCGATATGAGCGATATGAGAACCCAATGGACCCATTGAGAATGGAACCACATAAAGTGTACGACCTGCCATTGAACCGTCAAATAAACCGTTCAATTTTTCGCGCATGACAGCAGGTGCTTCCCAGTTGTTGGTCGCGCCAGCATCGTCTTTGTTTTCAGAACAGATGTAAGTACGATCTTCAACACGTGCTACGTCAGAAGGATCAGAATTTGCAAGATAAGAACCAGGATGAGTTTCTTGATTCAGCGCTTGCATTGTGCCGTTAGCGATCATCAAGTCGATATAACGTTGATATTCTTCTGCGCTACCGTCACACCATTCAATTTTTGCTGGTTTTGTTAATTTAGCAATCTCTTCCACCCAAGCAATAAGCTTAGGGTGACGAACGAATTCTGGTGCGTTCACTTGGGTCATGGTGAGGCCTATCTCAAATGTGTACAAATTAGATGTACAAAGTACAATCCGAGCAATAAAAAATATCGCCCAGATGAAATATGAAAAAAAGTGGCTGTATTAAAGCATAAAATGATAAAAAAAATAAGACCAAAGAAGTGCTAGATTTCTTTTGGAATATAATGCTATTTTATTTATAAATATAAGTAAAACAACAAGATAAAACTAAATATTTGAATTATTAAGGTTATTTATATAAGTGATGAGTGGTATTTATTTTAAAAATTGATATTAAAATCATTATCTTAGTTTTATAAGATCTCTAATATTCATTATTGATTAAATAAATGGTTGCCATTTGAATTTTACATAAAGCCACTGTTAATTGTCTATGAATTGGACAAAATGCCAATAGGCTTCAATGAAATTGCGCGAAAAATGTCTAATCAATCTAAACCCTTATCGCTGATTTTTAATCATAAAGCTGGTTTTCGCATACAGGGGCCAGAAGGCATTTATGAACAGCTGATCGATATATTTTCAGCGCAGGGTTATCAAACTAAAGCTTATGAAATCAATGATTCACAGCAATTTGATAAAATTATGGTTGAGGTGCTTGAACAGCATTTGGCATCTAGCGAGTCAGGAATCATCGTTGCGGCAGGCGGAGATGGCACTTTAAATACAGTCGCCAAACATGTGTTGAATACGCAAATTCCTGTCGGTATTTTGCCTTTAGGGACTTTTAACTATGTGGCGAGATTATTGGGGATTCCGCTGGATTTGCTTGAAGCGGCAAAAGTGATTGCGACAGGACAGCCACAACGTATGAATGTTGCTCGTATCAATCAGGAAATTTATCTGAATAATGCCAGTCTAGGTCTATATCCTTTATTTATTAAAAAACGTGAAGACTATAATCGTATTTTTGGTCGCCTACCGCTACATGCCTATACCTCTGCACTGGATGTTTTAATTCGCGATCGTAGAGAATTAAAATTAAAAATCTGGGTGGATCAAAAGAAATATCCGGTAAAAACACCACTGATCTTTTTTGGCAATAATCCCTTGCAACTGGCAGATATGAAAATGCGCATTGCAGAAGCGGCTGAAAAAGGTAAAGTGGCGGGAGTGGTAGTTTCTAAAAGTGATAAGCTTACTTTATTTAAGTTGGTGTATCAGCTGATTCGTGGGAAGATTGACCAGGCATCGGATGTTTATAGTTTTGCAGCCGATCAAGTCCGAATCGAATCCAGAGCCAAGAAACTGATGGTAGCGATTGATGGGGAAATTGTGGAAATGGCCCCGCCACTCAATATTTCTGTATTAAAAGATAGCCTAAGCGTAATGGTGCCACATGATTCTGCATCTGTCTGATCTGCATTTTGGAACAGAGAAGCCGGAGTGTTTAGAAGCGATTCGGCATTTCTGTCAGACCCATCCACTTGAAGCCGTCGTCATCAGTGGTGACCTGACTCAGCGCGCACGTTTGGATCAATTCTTTGCCTGCAAAAATTTTTTAGATCAGCTCAATACGCCTTATATGGTGATCCCGGGGAATCATGATATTCCGCTCTATCATTTGTGGAATCGGCTTTTCAATCCATTTACCCGTTACCAGATTTTTTTTGGTGAATTGGAGCCAATATTTGAAACTGAAAATTTTTATCTGATTGGGGTGAATTCGATCCGACGTCGATATCATACCAAAGGGCATTTATCCCTTGAGCAGATTCAGCGTATTGATTTGCAACTGGCACAGGCGCCTGCTTCCAAATTAAAAATCATTGTCAGCCATCAGCCTTTTTACGTGCCTTTTCAAAATAAGCGCGGTTTCAAGGACAGCCCACTGATGGCTAAAATTGCTTTACAGGCCTGGGCAGAGCATGGTCTGTTTGCGCTGTTACATGGGCATCTGCATCAACCGGCGATTTATGATTTGAACCAGATGTTCGGATTGGGGATGGATCATCCTGTATATGATGTACATGCGGGGACTTCTGCGTCAAATCGTTTGCATAAAAATGAACCTAACAGCTTTAATCTGATTAATGCCACAGGAAAAATTTCTCAATATTTGTTCGATGAAGTGGCACAAGCCTTTATGTTGAAAGCTGATCTGCCGAATAAATAGACGAAAACCTATGATTCGTTAAAAAAAACCAATTTTTTTTCATTTTTGCCCTTGAAGCGTTTTATTCCATCTCCATAAAAGTGACATCAAAAATTTTTGATGATGACCCATGGAATAATTAAGTCGTCATCAGTGACCTAAAAAAGACTTAGTCTGATGGAGTTATTTATGAGCAACATTCGTCCATTACATGATCGCGTTGTTATTCGTCGTGTTGAAGAAGAAACTAAAACAGCGGGAGGGATTTTACTTCCTGGTTCGGCTGCTGAAAAACCTGCTCAAGGGGAAGTTATTGCAGTTGGTAATGGTCAAATCACCGACAATGGTGTACGTGCATTAGATGTAAAAGTTGGCGACAAAGTATTGTTCGGTACGTATGCAGGTACTACTGTAAAAGTAGACGGTGAAGAGCTTCTAATCATGAAAGAATCTGACATTTTAGCAGTATTAGAAGCTTAATCTACGCTAAAAAGTTTTATTCGTTCCAAATCAGATTTTGTAAAGATACAATAATATTCGGAGTCAAATATGTCAGCTAAAGACGTAAAATTTGGTGATTCAGCTCGTTCAAAAATGATTGCTGGTGTAAACACCCTTGCAGATGCAGTAAAAGTTACGCTTGGTCCTAAAGGCCGTAACGTGGTGATCGACCGTTCTTTTGGTTCGCCGCACATCACTAAAGATGGTGTTACTGTAGCCAAAGAAATTACTTTAAAAGACAAGTTCGAGAACATGGGGGCTCAACTTGTTCGCGAAGTATCTTCTAAGACCAATGACATCGCGGGTGACGGTACAACGACTGCGACTGTATTGGCACAAGCAATTTTGAATGAAGGCATCAAGTCAGTAACTGCGGGTATGAACCCAATGGACTTGAAACGCGGTATCGATATTGCAGTACGTTCTGTTGTTGAAAACATCAAGGCAACTGCAAAACCAGCATCAGACTCTAAAGCCATTGAACAAGTAGGTTCGATCTCTGCTAACTCTGATACGACTGTAGGTCAGCTGATTGCGCAAGCAATGGAAAAAGTGGGCAAAGAAGGCGTAATCACGGTTGAAGAAGGTTCAGGCTTCGAAGATTCGCTTGACGTAGTTGAAGGTATGCAGTTCGATCGCGGTTATATCTCTCCATACTTCGCGAACAAACAAGATACTTTGACAGCAGAACTTGAAAATCCATTCATTCTTCTTGTTGATAAAAAAATCAGCAATATTCGTGAATTGATTACAGTACTTGAAGCTGTTGCTAAAACTGGCAAACCGCTTTTAATCATTTCTGAAGATGTTGAAGGCGAAGCGCTTGCGACGCTTGTTGTCAACAACATGCGCGGTATTATCAAAGTATGTGCGGTGAAAGCACCTGGTTTTGGTGACCGTCGTAAAGCTATGCTTCAAGACATCGCGATCTTGACTGGCGGTACTGTGATTTCTGAAGAAATCGGCATGCAGCTGGATCAAACGACGCTTGATCACTTGGGTACAGCACATAAAGTAACTGTATCTAAAGAAAATACTGTAATTGTAGATGGTGCTGGTAATGCTGGCCAAATCGCTGACCGTGTACAGCAAATCCGTGCACAGATCGAAGAATCTACTTCAGAATATGACAAAGAAAAACTTCAAGAGCGTGTAGCGAAACTTGCTGGCGGTGTTGCTGTCATCAAAATCGGTGCTGCAACTGAAGTTGCAATGAAAGAGAAGAAAGACCGTGTAGACGACGCGCTTCACGCGACTCGCGCTGCGGTTGAAGAAGGTGTTGTTGCGGGTGGTGGTGTTGCACTAGTACGTGCTGCATCTGCACTTGAAGGCGTAACAGGCGCGAATGATGACCAAAACGTAGGTATCAACATTCTTCGCCGTGCGATCGAAGCACCACTTCGTCAAATCGTATCTAACGCAGGTGATGAGCCTTCTGTAGTGATCAACGCTGTGAAGAATGGCGAAGGTAACTTCGGTTATAACGCTGCAACTGGCGAATATGGCGATATGCTGGAAATGGGTATTCTTGACCCTGCTAAAGTAACGCGTTCTGCACTTGAGCACGCAGCTTCTGTTGCTGGTTTGATGCTGACCACTGAATGCATGATCACTGAAATCCCAGAAGACAAACCTGCAATGCCTGATATGGGCGGCATGGGTGGTATGGGCGGCATGATGTAATTCATCATCCGAGCATTTCATAAAAAATCCCCGCAATAGCGGGGATTTTTTTATGCGTTTACAAAATTATGATGCGGACTTTTTAACTAATTTATAATTTAAATTACTGTCAATTTTTTTACCTGATTTCATCTCGCGTGCTTCAATAAAATTTTCACCAACAAAGAATTTACGGTTTTCAGCTTTGTTATCTAATGTGATGATTGAAGGATCTTGAGGGTCAAAACTGAAACTGCCTTTAGTTTCGGTCTCATTATTTCCAGCTTTACCTAAATATTCCTCATTTAGCTCATAGGTTTTATCCGGATTGAGATCTAGCTCGACCTTAATCCCTTCACAGTCAGCACAAGGAAAAACACCTTCATATTCACCTGCCCAATCTAGTGAGGTTTCTGCGCTATCAGCACGGTTCATACTGGTATCCGCGTTATTTTGCTCCATCATGGCTGGGCTGGATTGAGCATTATTATTCATCGGCTCATTATCATTAGGCTTTGAACAGGCGGTTAAAGCTCCTGCAATAACGACTGCTATTGCAGCAGTAAGCGTTAATTTTTTCATTGTTTTGACCCTATTAAATTATTTGTTATGAATTACATTAAAAGTAGTCAGTACAGATAAATAGGGCAATCTTGTTAAAGTTTGATTCATTAGGTGAATGAGGCCAGAGTTATTGATAAGTGAACAGGATTTAAGAATTTTTAGCCAAGTTTAAAGTCACTTTATGCTGTTTCGTTAACCAATTCTGAACGCTATGATTAGAAAATAATGATAATGCGGAGGGGATAATGAAATTAGAACAAGAAAATAGGGTCTGTTGACATTTACTGTTCATAATTAACCCTATAAAGGTAGCCATAAAAATATACAGGCTAAAGCAACAGAACTTTGATAATT